>JAGYHM010000080.1 GCA_018457305.1 Fusobacterium sp.
GCCTGCCTGTCACGCAGGAGGTCGCGAGTTCGAGTCTCGTCACTCCCGCCATTATAGAAATATTTAAGAGTTGGAAAACTCTTTTTTTATTTTACTAAAAAGTGAATGTTAAATTATTGAGATGAGAAATAATTTTTTATAAAATAAAAAAGCCTAACTTTTAAAGTTAGGCTTTTTAATAAATTACTTAATAATTTCTTTAATTCTTGCTTTCTTAGCAGAAAGTCCTCTTAGATAGTAAAGTTTAGATCTTCTTACTCTACCAACTTTTAGAACTTCAATTTTCTCAATTCTTGGAGAATTAACAGGGATTATTCTTTCTATTCCAATTCCTGCAGTAACTTTTCTTACAGTGAAAGTTTTTCCAATTCCTCCACCATTAACTCTGATTACAACTCCTTCAAATAACTGAGTTCTTTCTTTGTTTCCTTCTTTTACTTTGTAGTAAACACCAATAGTATCTCCAGCTTTAAAAGATGGAATATCACTTCTTAGGTAATCTTTTTCTACAAGTTCAATCAATTTTTCTTTCATATTTTTTCCTCCTCAAGACATTCATTTAATATTTTTATTAAAGTGGAATGCCGAAATTTTAACAACAAATTTTAACATAAAAAGATGAAATTGTCAAAATAAATTTTATGATTTAGCTTATAAAATATAAAATATTCTGGAAAAAATATAGAAAAGGTACTATAATGTATGAAATAAATAAAATTTTGTATTATTAGGTTAATTAGAATATTGTGTTTATGAGATAAAAAATACAATAATAGAGAATAGAAAGTAGGTATGGAATGAAATTAATATTTGGGGCAAACGGGCAATTGGGGATTGCTTTTAAAGAGTTATTTACAAATTTAGGAGAAGAATATATAGCAACAGACATAGGGGAAGCGGACATAACAAACATAGATTTTTTAAAAGCGTATATAAATACTATGTGTCAAAATTATAAAATAGATACAATAATAAATTGTGCTGCATATACTGATGTTGATAAGGCAGAAGAAGAACAAGAGCTTTGTTATAAAGTTAATATGGAGGGAGCCGTAAACTTAGCAACGATTTCTCAAGAATTAGGAATAAATTATATTACTTATTCTACAAATTTTGTTTTTAGTGGAGAAATAGAAGATTATTTATACAATGATAATAATGTTGGTTATACTGAGTTGGATGAGCCCAATCCTCTTTCAGCGTATTCACAGTCAAAAAGAGAAGCAGAAATTTTAATTTCTAATTTAATTGAGGCTCAAGAAAAAAAATCAAAAATTTATTTGATACGAACTTCTTGGCTTTTTGGAAGAGGAAGATTAAATTTCATAAAAAAAATTGTAGATTTAAGTAGAACAGAAGAAGAGATAAAAGTCGTAGATGATCAAATTTCATCTCCAACTTATACAAAAGATTTAGCAGAGTTTACAAACAAATTATTGGAGGCAAATGCAGAATCTGGCTTATATCATTTTTCTAATGATGGCTTTGTTTCAAAATATGAATTAGCAAAATATATTTTAGAAAAAATTTCTTGGAATGGATATCTTGAGGCAGTTAAAACTGAAGAATTTGGGAAACAAGCAAAAAGACCAAATTTTAGTAAATTAAATTGTAAAAAAATAAAAGAAACATTGGGAGCAACTATACCACATTGGAAAGATGCAGTAGACAGATATTTAAAGGAAATTTCTTAAGATAAAAAGGGAAAAAATAAATGAGTAATTTTAAAATAGAAAAAACTTTTATAAAAGACTTATTGATTATAAATTCAAAAATTTTTGAAGATGTGAGAGGCAGTTTTCAAGAAATTTATAATGAAAAAGATTTTCAAAAATTAGGAATAAAAGAAAAATTTGTGCAAGATAACCTCTCAAATTCTCATAAAGGAGTTTTAAGAGGCTTGCATTTTCAAAAAGAAAATAGTCAAGCAAAATTACTTAAAGTATTAAGTGGGAAAATTTATGATGTAGTTGTTGATTTGAGGAAAGATTCTGAAACTTTTGGGAAATATTTTGGAATAATTTTATCAGCAGAAAATAATAAAATGCTTTTTATTCCTAGTGGTTTTGCTCATGGCTTTTTAAGTTTGGAAGATAATACAAATATTTTATATAAATGTAGTGATTTTTATAATCCCCAATTTGAAGATGGTCTTATATGGGATGATAAAAAATTAAATATTGATTGGAAATTTGAAGAATTTAATTTAAAAAAAGAGGAGCTTATAATTTCTGAAAAAGATAAAAGACTTAAAAATTTTGATGAAGAAAAAATATATTTTTAAAAATAGGGGGAAACTGCGGTTTGCTTTGCAAACCTGTTTCCCTTCTCTGCGAGGCTTGGGGCTTATCGCCCCAAACCCCAAGAGAATTTGTATAAAATTTTAATTTTTTTTGTTAAAGAGGGGATTGAGGAATGGATAAGTCTATAAAAAAAGGAACTGTTTTTAAATTCACAACAGTCCCTTTATTTTTTTATAAAATTTATAGGTAAGCAATTAAAAGTTTTACAGTTTCAATAACTCCATCTATATGTGTTCTTTCATAATGGTGAGTTGCATCTACATTAGGACCAATACAAGCATACTTAAAATCAAATCCTTGGAGAATTGCAGTAGTTGCATCAGAACCATATCTGTTATGAACCCCAACAGTATAATTAACTGAATTTTCATCAGCAGATTTTTGTAATTTTTTTCTCAAAGTAAAATCGTAAGGACTTCTACTATCTTTTGCTACAATATTAACTTTTTTCTCATCACCATGTGCATCTTCACCAGCAACAAGACCAATGTCTATTGCAATAAATTCATCTAATTCTTCTGGGAAAACTGAGACTCCGTGTCCAATTTCTTCATAATTAGAAAAATAAACATATAAATTAGTTTTTGGTTTTAATTTATTATCGTGAAGATATTTTACATAAGCCAAGGCTTGAGCCACACAAACTTTGTCATCTAAGTATCTTGATTTGATATAACCATTTTTAAGAACTCTCGTACGAGTTTCATAAGAAACAAAATCTCCTTGTAAAATTCCTAATTTTAAAACATCTTCAGCTGAAGCAACATCTTCATCAAGTCTAACTTCCATAGTTTCTTCCGTTCTGTCGTTATTTCTAGCTAAATCACCGTAGACATGGACAGAGGCTTTAACTGGAAGTAAAGTTCCTTCGTAAGTTTTTCCGGATAAAGTATGAATAGTTACATTTTCACCTTCAACAGCAGTCCAAGAATAACCCCCCGTACTTGTAAGTTCAATTCTACCATTCTTTTTTATTTTTTTTACAACTGCTCCCAAAGTATCAACATGGGCAGTAATCATTTTAGTATAGTTTTTATCTTCCCCTTCAATGAAAGCAATTAGAGCCCCTTTTTTTGTCAGTTTATAGCCAACATTAAAAGAATCTAATTCTTTTTTTACCCAGTCTATTGCCATATCACAATAGCCAACTGGACTAGGGATAGCCAAAAGTTCAACAGTTTTGTCAATTATGTATTTTTTATCAATGTTCATTTTAATTTTTCTCCTTATTATAGTTTTTTTATTTTTTTTTGTTTTTTTTGTTTATCTGAGATAAATCTCTATTCACTAAAAAGAAGTGAATTTTATAAATAAATCTTAGTAGGGGCCCCCACGAGAGAGGTGCCCAGTCCGAAGGACGCAGGGCACCTTTTTTTATATTTAAATAAATTGTAATTTAATTTTTCTATTCAGCAATTTCTAATGTTTCTAGTTTGTGAATAAGAGTTGGATCGTATTTGAAACCTTTAATTCTATTATTAAATCCAATACTTTCATTTTTATTATATAATACTATAAGTGGTGCATCTTTTTCAATAATAAGTTGAGCATTTTTATAATGTTCTTTTCTAGCATCAACATCTACAACTGAACGAGCCATTTCAACTTCTTTATCAAATGCAGGGTTTGAATAGTGAGCTCTGTTTCCAGCTCCACCAATAGATTTAGAATTTAATAGAGGGTAAAGCACGATATCTGCATCTCCTGTTCCACAAATCCATCCACCTAAGTATGCTTGGAAATCTCCATCAGCAGTTTTTTGTAAATAAGTTCCCCATTCAAGAGTTTCTATTTTCATATCAACACCAATTTCTTTCAAGTTAGCTTGAATAATTTGTGCAACTTGAAGTCTAACTGGATTATCATTTACATAAATAGTGAATGAAGTATTTTTTACTCCAGATTTTTCTATAAGTTCTTTAGCTTTTTCTGGATTAAATTCAAAAGCAGTTAAGCCATCATAAAAACCAAATACATTTGGACTAACTATAGATTTTGCAATTTTAGCTTTTCCTAAGAATATTGTGTCTATAACACTTTGTTTATCTACAACATAATTTAAAGCCATTCTAAAATCTTTATTATCAAATGGAGCTTTTTGAACATTACAAGTAATGTATTCAGTTCCAGTTGTTGGTTTTGAAAGCAAAGTTAATTTTTTATTATCTTCTACAGTTTTTGCATCAATTGGAGCAACTCCATAGATAACATCTGCTTCACCAGTTTCTAAAGCAATAAGTCTACTAGAATTTTCAGTAATTACTCTGAAAGTAACACCGTCAACTTTTGGTTGTCCTTTAAAGTAATCAGGATTAGAAACAGTTTCTATTTTTTCTCCACTTCCATAAGAAACTAATTTGTACGCTCCTGTTCCCATAGGGGCAGTTGTTATTTCGTTTTCATGAGCCATTGTATATTCTTTATTCATAATAGAAGTTAATGGATGAGCTAAGTTAAATAAGAATGGTGAAGATGGTTTCTTCAAAGTAAATTTAACTGAGTAATCATCTATTTTTTCAACTTTATCTAATTCACTAAGCATAACAGAAGCACCAGCTTTTTCTTTCATTCTATTGAAACTGAAAACAACATCGTCTGCTTTTAATTCAGCACCATTATGAAATTTAATTCCTTTTTTCAAAGTTACAAAAAGTTCTTTATCAGATTTATATTCATAAGATTCTGCAAGTTCTGGAACAACACTTCCATCAGACTCTTTTGTTAGTAAAGAGTTATAGAATTGTCTTGACACAGATAAATCTGGTATAGAATTATAAAGTTGTGGGTCAAGTGATTTAGGTTTTGCTCCCAAGCTAACCACTACAGTTTTTCCATTAGCACTTTCTTTTGTTTCTTTCCCACATCCAAAAACAAAAAGTGAGAATGCTAAGAGTACATAAAATAATTTTTTCATAAGTATTACCTCCTAAAGTAAAATTTAATCTCTATACTATATTTTTAATATAGTTATAATATTTTAATAGTATAGCATTGAAAGAATAAAAAGTCAAAATATAAAAATGACATAAGTAGAATTTATAAAATATATTTGTAGTTAATTTTTTTATTAGCTCGAAAAGTATAAAATAATTTTTGCTTTAGGGAGGTGGGTAAGAGCGTGGCCAAGTGGGAGGTGGGTAAGAGCGTGGCCCTGTCACGGCGGAGGTCGCGAGTTCGAGTCTCTTTAGCACCGCCACTATATT
>JAGYHM010000081.1 GCA_018457305.1 Fusobacterium sp.
CGACTTGATAAATATCTAGCAGGAATTACTCCCAAAAATTTCATTTTTACCTCCATAAATTATTTTTTTTATAATATATTCTTTAAAAAATTATTTGGGGTTTGGGGTGGAGCCCCAAGCCTCGCAGAGAAGGGAGACAGTGAGCATAGCGAACGTGGTCTCCCTTTTTTTATTTTAATTTTTATTAAATTTATTACATAATTATAACAGAATATACAAAGTAGAACAACAAGAGAAATTTATTTTATTAAATGAGAAAATATTTTTTTTTGTATTTAGAAATTAGATAAAGTGTTCAAACATAGATAATAGCATAAAAGGAAATATTTTTAGAATTATATTTAATATAAAATGATTTATTTTTGAAATTAGTGCTTGAAAAAAAAAAAAACAAGTTATAATGGAACGAGAAGTTATTTTGCTTTGATAACTATAATATTTTAAAAAAGGGGGAATGGTTTTATGAAAAAAATTGGATTGTTAGCATTTTTATTAAGTACAGCTTTATTTGCACAAGAAAATCAAGCTAAAGTAGAAAAAAATCAAGTTAAACTAGATGAAAGTGTTATTACAGCCGAAAACTTTGAAACAACAGTTAGAAATACCGCAGCAAATGTAACTGTTGTGACAGCAGATGATATTGCTAAAAGTGGTGCGAAAGATTTGGTTCAAGCATTACAAAGCGTTCCAGGCATTGCAGTGAAAAGATATGCGGGAACAATAAAATTTGATATGAGGGGAACAAACTCAATGTATTCCGATAAAAATAATTTAGTTACATTGGATGGAGTACCTGCAACATCAAAACAAGTTTCAAATTTACCAATAGAAAGTATAGCTAGAGTTGAAGTTATACCAGGTGGAGGAAACATTCTTTATGGAGATAAATCTATTGGTGGAGTAGTAAATGTTTTAACAAAATCTGTAGAAGATAAAAAAGTATATGGAAATGTTTCAGGAGAAATTGGAAATAATAAATATCATAAAGAAAATATTACAGTAGGAAGTAGATTAACTGATAAGTTAATTGCAGAAGTTGGATTTACTAACTCAAGACCTATGGTTTGGAGAACAGGAGAAAAAGCTAAAGAGCAAGAAGGAAGATTTAAAGTAAAATATTTATTGGATAATGGAGATGTAGAATTTAAGTATACTCATTCTGAAAATGAAAGAAAAAGAGGAAATGCTTTACCTAAAAAATGGGTAGAAGAGCACAGAGAGGAAACGATAATTCATACAGCTTCAGGAAAAAGAAAATTATTTGGGGGAATTAACAAAAGAGATGATTTTTATTTAAAATATAGACAAGTATTTGGAAAAGATTTAGAAGTATTAGCTTATGGAAATTATTATCATAGTAAAAATTCAAAATATGTTTATAAATTAGAAGAATTTAAAAGAAATTTAGATGTTTATAGAAAATATGGTAAATTCCAATTGAAGAAAAGTTATATGACAGATAATTATTTTATAGTTGGAGCTGACTGGTTGAGAAATGAAACAAAACTATATGATTCTAAAAAATCTGTAAAAAATAATTTAGGAATTTTTGTAAAAAATAAAATCAATTATGATAAATTTCAATTTACTCAAGCACTAAGATATGATAATGCTAAATACGATTTCTACTGGAGAGATGGTAGTCTTACATTACCAGAGAAAAGAGGAAAAAAAGGAAGTCAAAAGTACGGGGATGTTTCTTTAGAATTAAGTGGAATGTATTCTTATTCAGACACAGGAATAGCATATCTATCGTATAATAGAGCATTTAGAACTCCAACACTTGGGGAAATGAAATATACATTAAATTCTCAAAAATTAAAAGCTCAAGTTCAAGATACATTTGAAATAGGAGTAAAAGATTACATTTATGATACTTATGTATCATTAGCTACTTATTACAAAAAAACAAATGATGAATTATACTCTACTATTCCACCAGAATTTTATGGAATGGTAAACTATAATGTTGGAGATACAAGAAGAATTGGTGTAGAAGCATTTGCTGAACATTATTTTGGAGATTTAACTGTTAATGGTGGATTAACTTACATAAATCATAAAATAACAAAGGCAGCAAATCCTATTTATAAAAATTCTAAAATTCCATCAGTACCAAATTGGAAATTAACTGCAGGAGTAAATTATAATGTAACTCCTAAATTTAACGTAGGTGCTGACTGGTTATATTACAGTAAATCATTTGATTTAGATGATATAGCAAATGAAAGAGGAGAAACATGTAAAGGATATTCAGTATTTAATTTATCAGCTAATTATAAATTTGAAAATGGTCTATCTTTAAATGCTAAAGTAGAAAATATATTAGATGAAAAATATAATGAATACGAAGGATATTGGTCGAAAAGTAGACAATGGTATCCTGCGATAGGAAGAAATTTCTCTGTTGGATTCAACTATAAATTCTAATTAAATTTAGAATATGTTTAAAAAATTTAGTCTCGTATCATTTTTAAAAGTGGTGCGAGATTTTCTTTAAATATTAGAAATAAAATTTGAAATAGTTTAATATAAGATATATAATAAAAATATAAATAATTTTGATTTGGAAATTATTATATTTAAAATTTAAGGAGGAAAAAAGATGAAAAAAAGAATTTTAATGCTTATGCTTTTATTAAGTTCATTAGTATTTGCAAAAGTACCACAAAGAGCAGTATCAACAGCACATTTTTCAACAGAACTTTTATTAGCAATAGGTGCTGAAAATCAAATGGTAGGGACAGCTTGGCTAGATAATCCTGTTTTACCTGAATTAAAAGAAAAATATGACAAGGTGCCAGTACTTTCTGATAAATATCCTACAAAAGAAAAATTTTACTCAGTAAAACCAGATTTTTTAACTGGATGGCATTCAGTTGCAAAACCTAAAAATTTAGGACCTAAAGAAGAATTAGAAAAAAATGGTGTTCAATTATACTTTATGAAATCATTAAATGATGAAAGAGTAGAAGTTTTATATGAAGATATTTTAGAATTTGGAAAAATATTTGCTCTTGAAGATAATGCAAAAAAAGTTGTAGATAAAATAAAAGAAGACTTAAAAGAAGTTGAAGATAAAGTTAAAGATGTAAAAAAAGTAAAAGTTTTTGCTTATGATTCAGGAACAAAAGCACCATTCGTTATAGGTGGAAAAGGAATGGGGAACTATGTAATTGAATTAGCAGGTGGAGAAAATATCACAAATGATATTCCTAAAGGATTTGGAACTTCAACTTGGGAAAATGTTATTATGAGAAACCCTGAATATATAATTATAGTTGATTATGGAGATACTTCTTTTGAAAGTAAAGTTATGTATTTAAAAAATGAATCTCCTATAAAAGATTTACCAGCAGTTAGAAATAATAAATTTATAAGAGTAAGTTTAGCTTCTGTGTCTCCTGGAATAAGAATAGGAAGAGCAGCAAAAGAAATTGCTGAAAAATTACACGGAGTGAAATTCTAATATGACAAATCAAGTGAAAAATAAAAGAATAAATTATATATTTCTATCAATGCTTTTGGTAGGGGCAATATTTTTAATGCTTTGTTTTTCAGTTACTATTGGCTCTGTTAGTTTAAAAACTTTAGATGTTTGGAAAATTATTGTTAATAAAATATTTTCAACAGAAATTTATACAGAAAATTGGGACACAAGTTTGAATATTATTGTTTGGACTTTGAGAGTTCCAAGAGTTTTAGTTGCAATTTTAGCAGGAGCATCTTTGGCTTTTGTAGGAATTTTAATGCAATGTTTAACTAAAAATCCCTTAGCAAGTCCCTATATATTAGGGATTTCTTCGGGTGCAAGTACGGGAGCAGTTTTAGCAATTGTTTTTTTGAATGAAACTTTTGCAAGTGCTGTTCCTATTTTTGCATTTATTGCAGGAGTGGTTACAGTATTTTTAGTTTTTTTAATGGCTGGTTTTGGTGAATTTTCTACAACAAAATTAGTTTTAGTTGGAGTGGCTTTTTCTGCATTTTTTTCTGCAATAACAACTTTAGTAATAACAATAGCACCAAATGAAAGAAAAATAAGAGATGCTTTATTTTGGATGGCAGGAGGACTTAGTGGCTCAAATTGGCATTCAATTTTGCCAATGTTTTTAGTTCTTTTATTATCTGTAATTTTAATTTATCCAAAATACAGAGAATTAAATATTTTAGTAACTGGAGATGAAAATGCCTTAGTTTTGGGTGTAAATATAAAAGCAATGAGAACACTTATCGTTCTTACTTCTACATTATTAGTTGGTTATGTAGTTTCTAATACTGGAATAATTGGCTTTGTTGGCTTAATTGTTCCACATATAGCAAGAAAAATAGTTGGAGAAAATCATAAAAAACTAATTCCAATTTCAATACTTATAGGAGCTTTATTTTTATTAGTTACTGACACACTAACAAGAGGAATATTCAGAACACAAGAGATACCAATAGGAGTTATAACATCACTATTTGGTGTTCCATTCTTCTTAAATATTTTGAGAAAAAAATCTTATAAGTTTGGTGGTGAGTAAGATGATAAAAGTAAATAAATTATTTTATAGCATTGACAACATAGAACTTTTAAAAGATATTTCTCTTAATATAAAAAATAAAAATATTGTTGGAATTATAGGAGCAAATGGTTCTGGAAAAAGTACCTTACTAAAAAATGTATATAGATTTTTAAAGGCAGACTCGGGAGAAATTTTTATAAAAGATAAAAATATCTATGAGTATAAAAATAAAGATTTAGCAAAAGAAATTTCTGTTCTAACTCAAAAACAGGGAATGAATTTTAATTTTTTAGTTGAAGAAATCATGGATATGGGTTCTTATGCCCACGAAGAAAAATATACTAATAAAAAGAAAAGAAAAATTATTGAAGATAGTTTATCTTTGGTGGGAATGAAAGAATATATTGATAGAGATTTCTTTTCTCTATCTGGTGGAGAAGTACAAAGAGTTTTAATTGCTCGTACAATTTTTCAAGGCTCTGAAATTTTAATTTTAGATGAGCCTACAAATCATTTAGATATAAAATATCAAATAGAGATTATGAATTTATTAAAAACTTTAAATAAAACTATTTTAATGGTTTTACACGATATAAATTTGGCTTCTTATTATTGTGATTATGTCTATGCAATGAAAAAAGGAAAAATTTTATACGAGGGAAGTACAGATAAAATTTTAGATGAAAAAGTAATTAAAGATATTTATGGTGTTGAATGTAATATACTTGAGCATCCTATTAGAAAAAAGAAAATGGTAATTTTTTAAGAAAATAAAATAGATTAGAATTTTATCTAATCCATTTTTTTTCTTATTTTAAATTTTTAATTTTTTCAGCAACTTTTAAGGGAACTATTTGAGAAAGTTCATCTAAACTTGCATTTTTTATTGCAGATACAGAGCCAAATTTTAATAATAATTTTTTCTTTCTCACAGCTCCTATACCTTCAATCTCGTCTAACTCTGAACTTATAATTCTCTTTCTTCTAAGTTTTCTGT
>JAGYHM010000082.1 GCA_018457305.1 Fusobacterium sp.
AGAAATAGGAGAAGCTTTAGAACAATATACAATTAGAGGAGCTTTAGGAAAATACTTTGATGCAGATCACGATAATTTAGATTTTGTAAAATGGCAAGTTTTTGAAATGAATGAAATTATAAATAATAAACAAGCTCTTGCTCCACTGCTTTCATATATCTTTAGAAGAATTGAAAATTCATTAGATGGAAGTCCTGTAATAATTATATTAGATGAATGCTGGATGTTTTTTGATAATCCGCAATTCAGTGCAAAAATAAGAGATTGGTTAAAAACATTGAGAAAGAAAAATGCTAGTGTAATTTTTGCAACTCAAGAATTGGGAGATATTATGAATAGTAAACTATTTACTACAATACTAGATGCTTGTAAAACAAAAGTTTTCCTACCTAATCCAAATGCACAAATGGAAAACTATTTAGAAATTTATAAGAAATTTGGTTTAAATGATACAGAAATAGAATTAATTGCAGAAGGGACACCAAAAAAGGAATATTATTATAAATCTGAATTAGGAAGTAGAAAATTTGAACTTGATTTAAAAGAAAAAACTTTAAAATTAATAGCTAGTTCAGATAAAGACTCTCAAAAAAAATGCTAAAGAATTAATTGAAATTGTAGCTTCTCCTGAAGAGTTTACTAGAAAATGGTTAAATATTTAAAAGAAGCTATGTAACAAGTTGTTACATGACTTTATAAGGAGGAGAAATGGCAAAGTTTTACAAAAAAGAAGAAATTCAGAAATATCAAGAGTTTTTAGAAGAATATTTAATTTTAAAAGGAGTAAATACAAACAAATTAATTAAATGTTTTTCAAAAGAACACGAGGATAAAAATCCTAGTATGTCTTTCTATAAGAAGAAAAATACTTGTACTTGCTTTGCTTGTGGAGAAAAATATAATATTTTTAAACTTGTGGGACAAGAATACGGTTTAACTAAATTTATAGACCAAATAAAAATGGTTGAAAAACTCTATAAAAATAGAGATTTAATTAAAAATATAAATGAAGGAATTTACTCTCAAAAAAATGCTGAAGTAATTATAGAGAAGAATATAAAAATTGATAGATCCAAAGAAAATAAAGAAGAAGATATAGACTATAAAAAATATATTTATGATTGTAGTAAAGCTCTTTCTAAAGATAATTATTTTTCTAAAAGAGGTATATCTGAAGAAGTACAGAAAAAATATTATTTAGGATTTGATAAAAACTTTAAATTATTCCCAGCTATAATTATTCCAACAGATTTTGGTTCTTATACTGCAAGAAATATAAATCCTGAATCAAAAATTAGATACAGTAAAGTAGGGAAAGCAGCGATATTTAATTATTGGGAATTAAAAACTCCTGAAAATAAAAATAAAGAATTTTATATTACTGAAGGAGAAATTGATGCACTTAGTTTAATAGAAGTTGGGAAAAAAGCTGTTGCTCTATGTAGTGTAAATAATGAAAATTTATTTTTAAAAAAACTGGCTGAAGATATGCCACAAAATAAATTTCATATTTTACTTGATAATGATGAAGTAGGTAAAAATGCTACGGAAAAATTATATAAAGGTATGAAAGAACTTGGATTAAATGTTCAAATATCAAAAATTTTAGGAAATTATAAAGATGTAAATGAATTTTTAATGAAAGATAGAAAAGGCTTAGAAAGTAAAATAAATAATTTAGAAATTACTAGTTCCTGGAATCAAAAACTAAATCAAACAAAAAGTAATGGGATAAGTAGATAAAAATTATATATTAGAGGCTTTAATTCATACTTACATACTTATTTTAAAAGAGATAGGAGGTTTAAAAATGAAAAGATTTAAAAGAAAATTATTAGTAATTATATCAGTAATGTTTATGGGAATATCGTTTAATTCTAGTGCTGGATTATTTGGTGGAAGTGGAGGAGGAGCTTTAAAAAAAATAATAGGTATTCTTAATAAAATACAAAAAACACAAACTGGAATGGATTTAACTCAAATAGAAATATTATTAAAAGAAGTTGAACAAATTCAAAATCAAGTAAAATCATTAGAAAATGAAGCAAGACAGTTAAAAGGATTAGGAGAAAGAATAAAACAAGGAAATATAGATGAAATTTTGGATATAGTAATAAATTTGGAGCAAAAGAAAAATGAAACAGAATTAACTTTAAGAGAAAATATGGCTAAGCTAGACAATATCTCAAAATGGTTCTCTTTAAATCAAAATGAATTTAAACAAGGTAATGAATGGGAACAAAATCAAGTTAAAACTGTTGAAGAAAGAATTGAAAAAATGAGAGATGATGTAAAAAAAGCAACTGCCAAATTAAATGCTAAATCAAGAAATGGTTATAGTCTTAGAAAAGATGATTTAAATAGATTAAAGGATTTAATTAAAAACATAAATAATGCAGATGGAGAAGTTGCAGTATTACAAGCATTAGGACATTTAACAGGACAAACTAATCAAATTTTAATCGATATTAAAGATATATTAAGAGACCAAAATAATTTAGTAGCAAATACTAATCAAGCATTTTTAACTGAAGAAGATACAAAAAGGCAAAGAGCTAAGGAAGAAGAAGAAAACAATGAAAGAATTGCTGAAAATTTCAAGAAAGAATCAGAAAAATTAAAAAGAAAAAAATTAAAGCTAGAATTTGGAAAAGTAGATTAATAAAGGGAGGAAAAAATTATGAAGCAAATAGCACCAGATATAAAAACTATTTATGTTTTTGTAGCAATTATAATTTATACTGCTGTTGTACAAAAAATAGGAATAGAAAATGCTGAAAAAATAGGAAGTGTGCTTATACCATTATTCTTTATTCCCTATCTAAATAGTGAACTTGATAGAAATGGAATGGAAAAGGAATATAAAAAGAAACTCCTGATTATTTCTTCTGTAATAACATTTATAATCGTAGTTTTACTTTCAGTTTCAGTTTTTGGAGTTCCTATAATTCCATTTATTCCTAATTATTTTTACTTAAATAATGCTTTAATTTGGGCGTTTTTATATACTGCAATAGTTATTAATCTTTATAAGTTAAAGAAAATTAAAAATATAAATTTAGCATTCGGAAGTCTTTTAGGAGTGTGGATTTTAACAATTATTTTAGCAATATTAAAAAATAGGGGGTGGCTATAATGTTTGGAGTAGATGTCCAAATGATTTTCAATACAGTTGTTGATTATGCAGGGAATATGATTAATAACCTGCAACCAACTGTATTAAGTATGTTTTTCACTTTAATGTCAATAGATTTAGTCCTAAGTTTTTTATTTGATGAGAGCGACGGATTAAATGTTTTTATAAAATTAGTAAAAAAGTTCTTTTATTATGGATTCTTTTTGTATATAATAAAAGAGTACAAAGATTTAATTTTCAATAAATTATTTGCTGGATTTGTCCAACTAGGTAATTTAGCTTCTACTGGCTCAACTTCTACTTCACTTGATTGGGAGGTAATGAATAAATTAGGAGTTGACATTGGAGATATGGCTGGAGGTATTTTAGGAGCTTTAGGATTTGCAGCTTTAGATTATACAGGTTTAGAATCTGCTGCTATAATAGGTTTAGGAGCAGTAGCTGCATATATAATGTTCTTCTTAATGCTATATGTACAAGTAGTAACAATATTTATCAAATTTTACTTTATGGCTGGATTTGCATATATCTTAATGCCTTTTTCTGCATTTGAGAAAACAAAAGATATTACATCAAAAGCACTAAATGGATTATTTACTCAAGCAGTAGAAATTTATATTATGGTAATTTTATTAAATTTCTTAGATAAACTAGATAATTTTAGTTGGTTTCATCCAACAGGAGGAATAAAAGATACTATATGGACAAGATGGGTACTTATTCTATTTATGTATATGCTACTAACTAAAACTGGTTCAATAGCTTCAGGTTTGATGAGTGGAGCATTAGCAACATTAGGAATAGGAGCAAGTGCAATGGCAGGAGCAGGAAGTAGAGTTACTGGAGCAGGTGGAAACATAGTAGGTAAAGACATGTCAAAAGCAAGTGAATATAATGCAATGCAAAAAGGAACTGGTGGAAAAGAAAGTGCAGGTTTTGCTTATAAACAAGCAAGTAATTTTATAGGTAAATTTAAAAAATAATAAATTTTTAATATTAAGGAGGAATAAAAATGGGATGGTTTGGGGGAAAAAAAGAAAAAGAGGTTGATGAAGAGTTGGAAAATGCTCATAAATATGTAGAAACAATACTATGTAATAGTAGAGCTGATTTAGATAAAGAAATTGCTAAAAGGATAGAAGCAGGAAGAATTATACAAAAAATAGATTATGAAATGAATTTAAGTAATAAACTACTAGCAAAAGAAGATAAAGAGTTTGAAGGAAATATTTATTCTGCTTTAATAATGTATGATGCTTGGGCAGAAAAAGCAAGAACAGATAAAGAAAAAGGATTAGGGTTAGGGAGATAGTCTTGTAACAAGTTGTTACTTAACTGATTTACTTGATTTATTTGTAAATTCAATATATAATTAAGTAATAAGGACTATTGCCTGTCTAAAAATTGGCTGTGCTTAGCTTGAACAGAATTAAAATGGGCAAAAGCTACCTAATTATAGGTAGCTTTTCTCTTCAAAAATACTCATGTAACAAGTTGTTACATAGAAAATAGGAGAAAATTATGGAAATAAAGATAAGAAAGGAAATAGAAATAAATTTTTATCTTAATAATTTAATAAAAAATTGTATTTTAGAAATGGAAAAAATATACGACAAATCATTAAAAATAAATAAAGATAGTGAACTTTTTAAAGAATTGAGTCAACAATTTTATAGTTTAACTTTAGAGCTTGAAGGTTTTGTTTTAGGTTCTTGGAGAAGTGGACAATTTTCGGAAGAAGAAGGTAACTTATTATTATACAAATACAATTTTTTTGATTGAGGTGTATTTATGAAAATAAAGAATTTTAATAATATAAAAGAGAGTTTTTCCTTTTATGGTGGAAATGCTGGAAATAAAAAAAGCTTTGTTAAAGAAAATGGAGAAAATTGGTTTTTAAAATTTCCTAAAACAACTAAATACTTTAATAATGTAGATATATCTTATACAACAAGTCCGTTATCAGAATATATAGGCTCTCAAATCTATAAAGAATTAGGATTTCCAGTTCATGAAACAGAATTAGGAGTAAAAGATAATAAAGTTGTTGTAGCATGTAAAAATTTTATTCCTAAGAATAATGAGTTATTTGAACTTGAAAAAGTTTTTAATGATGATTTAGGAGAATTTGAAAAAGAAAGGGAAAACTTAAAAGGAAATTCAGAGGTTAAATATTATAGAGAAATAGAGGAAATAAATTTTGTTTTAAATAAAAATAAAAATATAAATCAATTCCCTGAAATAAAAGAAAGATTTTGGGATATGTTTCTTGTAGATGCTTTTATAAATAACAATGATAGGCATTTAGGAAATTGGGGTCTTTTAGTAGATAATGAAAAAAATATAATTAAACTAGCTCCTATCT
>JAGYHM010000083.1 GCA_018457305.1 Fusobacterium sp.
GAATTGTATCTAAATATTCTTTTTTTATTTTTTCTTTTACATTTGTCTTAAAAAATAAATTATCATCATTTATAACTTTTTCAAAAATATTTGAAATGTCAGATTTTATTTCAAGTCTTCTTGTAGAAGTATTATAGCTATAATCTATATTCCCTGTTTTTAACTCTGTCAATATAGATGCTAATAACTCATCTACTAAAACTTCTCCTGTACTTATATCTGAAACTATTTTTTCAGGATTTAATTTAATATCTTTTATTTCTAAATTCCCTTTTATTGAAAGTTTTTCAGGATTTATCAACAAGCTTTGGAAAAAAGCTGCTTTTCCAGAATTGAAAATTTTATCATTAAAATCTATTAAATTTGCTTCTGGTACTTCGGTATTTGCTAGTAAAAAATCTGAATTCAAGTTAATAAACCCTTCTATTTTACCTATGGTTTCTCCTTTTTCACCAAAAAGTTTAAACGGAATATTTTTAATATTTTTTGAAATTCTTGAAGAAATTTCATGTACTTCTCCATAAAAATTTATTCCATACATATTTGAATTTATGCTTATATTTTCAAAATAAAGTTCCCAAATTTCTCCATCTTTTATTTCTTTATCTCTCTTTTTTCTTTCATCTAATTCTTGGGTTAACTTATTATATCTCAAAAATATATCATATATTTTCTTTTCATATATTGTATTTAAATATATATTTATATATGAATCTAAATCTGAAATAACAAAATGATTTTTATCTAAAAACTCCTTAACTACAATATCTAGCGTTTCTTTAAATTCATCATCTAACACAAAGTTTTTAACTTTCTCTTTTAGTTTATCTGCATCAGCTTCTTCTAAAATTTTCTTAGTACTATTTTCTATATTTTTAAGTTCTGAAAAAATTGTAGATAACATATCTTTTTTTTCTGACTCTTTTATTTTTTCAATACTTGTTTTTAATTCATCTACAGCTAAAGAATTAAGTTTTTTTAAGTCGCTTTCTATTTCCTTAAACTTATCGTACTTTTCTTTTAGTCTTAAATCTATTTCTGCCTTATCTAAACCTATTTTTCCCAAGTATATATTTTTAAGTTCACTCACTACTTTATCTTTCTTTTGCTTTCTTTCTAAATCTGTAACTCTTTGCTCAAATAATTTAATTCCATCTTTATCTTTCAAACTAACTTTATTGCTTGAAGTATCTTTTTGCCCTTTATTTTCTTCTTTAACTTCTTCTTTTTTTATTTTATTTTTTTCATTAAATAGTAAAAATCCTTCTACTTCAGTATCTCTAAAAGTAATTTTCTTATTAAGGCTTTCCATTTTATAAAAACTTTTTAATTCATCCATTTTTATAAAAACTTCATCCTTATTTATATTGCTATTTATTTCTATATCTTTTAGAATTATATAATTCTTTCTTAAAGATAAATCAACTTTTCCAATAGAAACTGGTGCATTATTAGCATCTGAAAGTTTTCTAACTAAAATTTCTCTCACTATAAAATTTTTAGCAAAATATAAAATAATTGCCAAAACAAGAACTATTCCCAACAAAAATAAAAATACTTTTTTCATACTTACCACCTAAATATATTTTTTTATTATAATCTTTAATTTAGACTTTTTACTAAGTCCTTTTTTTTCACCTATTTTATATTTTCCATACTTTCGTATGCTTATAATATCTTCTTCTTTTAATTTAAAATTTTTCTCACGACACAGTTCATAATTAACTTGAACATTGCCTTCCTCTATGTAAGAAACTGCGAAATTTCTTGATAAATTTGTAACAGCTGAAATGAAACTATCTAATCTAAGAGAATTTATTGTTATATTTAAATCCTGAAATTCAATATCTGGAACTTCTTCTTCGTCTATTTCAATTATTTCTACTGGACAATAATTTACTTGAGTTAAATTTTCTTTTAAAAAAATAAACATATTTTCTCTTATTATACCATAACATACATTATTTTTTACAATTAAATCTCCTAAAACTTCTCTTTTTATTCCAAATGATAATATAGTTCCTAAATAATGTTTATGTTCTAAAGTTTTAAATTTAGATTTATTTAAAATTTTAAAAAATTTAACTGGAAATTCTAAATCTAAATTATTTTCTGCTAAAAAATTTAGTGGCGAAATTGCCAATATATTTTTTTCTGCTTCATCATTTATTCCTTTATAATAAAAATCAAAATTATTTTTATTATTTGAATTTATTATTTTTTTTATTTGAGAAATAGAGTAAAAATTATCTGTATATATTATTTTATTTATTTTTTCACATAGTTTCATAGAGTTTTCTATTTTTTCCATTTATTTTATCCTAACTTTTTTCATTCTTTTAATTACTTTTGACTATTATATCATACAGATATAAAAAGAACGATAATATTTTACTTTCTTAAATAAAAAAAGGCGACCGCGGAGCTAAAGCTCCTGCCGCCCTCTCTCGTGGGGGCTCCGCCTCCTACACCCCAAAAATTATTTTTATTTTTAGTGCGAGGCGACGGCACGCCGTCGCAAACCAGCGAGCAGCGAAGCGGGCGAGCCAAAAGTCAGATTATAATTTCCTTAAGTATAAAAAAAAGAAACTGCGTTCACTTTCTTAGTTTTTCTTAAAGAACTTTGCCCTTTTAGAAAATCTTAGATGCTTAACGAAGTGGCAGAGTACACTCCCGCCCAAAAAAAAATTATTTGGGGTGTCGGAGCAAAGCCCCGACCATAAGGGTGAGCAGAGTGTCAGGTCGTGGCGAGCCAAAAAAATTAGCTTTAATCTTAAATTACTTATATTTATTTTTTTATACTTGAAAGCAATAGCAAATAAATGTTATAATGCAAAATAGATTTAAAAAATTAAAATAGTGAGGTTTAAAAATTATGGTTAAGAAAAAATACATTGCTCCAAACCTTATAACTGCTGGAAATATGTTTTTAGGATATTTAAGTATAACGGAATCAATAAAAGGAAATTTCCCTACTGCAATTTGGTTCATAGTTTTGGCTATGATATGTGATGGTCTTGATGGAAAAACTGCAAGAAAATTAGATGCATTTAGTGAATTTGGAAAAGAATTTGATTCATTCTGTGATGCTGTTTCATTTGGATTAGCTCCATCAATGCTTGTATACTCAATTTTAATAGTTAAAAATCCTACAAGCCTTATAGTCCTTCCAGTTTCATTTATCTATGCACTATGTGGAGTAATGAGATTAGTAAAATTTAACATTGTGAATGTAGCATCTAGTGAAAAGGGAGATTTTAGTGGAATGCCTATCCCTAATGCTGCTGCCATGGTTATTTCTTACTATATGATTTGTGATACAATATTTAAAAATTTCAATATAGACCTATTTGAAACACATATTTTCATAGGAGTAACTGTAATTGCTGCCTCTTTAATGGTTAGTACAATTCCATTTAAAACTCCTGATAAAACTTTCAAATTTATTCCAAAAAAACTTATTGTTCCTACAATAATTATAATTATTTGTACATTAAAATACAGTATTTTTATAGGTTCGTTTTCTTATGTAATCTTAAATTTAATATCTTATATAAACAATAGATTTTCTTCTGAAGACAATAATGGAATAGAAGAATTTATTGAAGTTGTTGAAGAGGAAGAATAAAGATAAAGAATTAGAAAATAAATAAAATTAAAATAAATAATTTAAAAGGATGGAAAAAAATAAAATGAACTCTAAATATATTTTATACTTATTAACTAATATTTTTAAATATTTTGCTTACTCACTTGTAGTCCCTTTTGTAATTAGTTTATGCTATCAAGAAGGATTTAAGGTTTATACTTCATATCTTTTTTTGATGATACTGCTACTTATGGTAAGTTATTTTTCTTCTAAAGAATATCCAGAAGATCAAGAATTTTATATCAAAGATGCCTTCTTTGTTGTTGCTCTCACTTGGATTTTAATTCCATTTTTATCTGCTTTACCCTTTGTATTTAGTCAGCAAATACCAAATATAATAGATGCTTTTTTTGAAACAGTAAGTGGTTACACTACAACAGGGGCAAGTATTTTGGATGATGTTGAGGCATTAAGTAAGTCAATGGTATTTTGGAGAAGCTTTACTCACTTTATCGGTGGATTAGGAGTTCTTGTATTCGTTTTGGCAATTCTGCCAAAGGGTAAAAATAAAGCTCTCTATCTTTTAAAAGCAGAAGTTCCAGGACCTACTGTTGGAAAAATTGCTGCAAAAGTTAGTTATAACTCAAAAATTTTAATTATAATTTATTGTGTTTTAACAGTAGTTATTGCTCTTTTACTTTGGTTAGGTGGAATGGATTTTTTAGATGCTTGGATTCATGCTTTTGGAACAGCAGGAACAGGAGGGTTTAGTTCTAAAAATTTAGGTATAGCTCACTATGATAGTTCATTTATTGATTGGGTAGTTACTACTGGAATGATACTTTCTGGAATTAACTTTAACTTATTTTATTTAATAATTTTAGGGAATGTTAAACAAGTATTTAAGAGTGAAGAACTTCGTTATTATTTGTTATGTATAGCTTCTTGTATAGCCTTAATTTGTTGGGATGTTTCTCATTTATATACTTCTTTTTGGGATATGCTAAGAGATGTTTCTTTCTCTGTTGCAACAATTATAACTTGTACAGGTTTTGCAATAGCTGACTTTGATACTTGGCCTGCCTTGTCTCATACAATAATTATAACTTTGATGTTTATTGGTGGTTGTGCTGGTTCAACAGCAGGAGGTTTTAAATTTACAAGAGTTGTTTTAGCTATGAAGAAAATTTTTGCAGAATTTAAAAAAATTGGTCAACCTTCAAAAATTGTAAATATGAAACTTGATGGAAAGATTTTAGAGAAAGAAACTATAGATGGTGTTGGTACATATTTTATGATTTATACTTTCACAGTTATTATTTTGATACTTTTAGTTGCACCAGACAGTGCTGATTTCTTAACAGCTTTATCTGCTGTTGCTACTACATTTAATAATGTTGGTGTTGGTTTAGGAGCTGTTGGACCTGGACATAGTTTTTCTAGTTTTACATATTTTAGTAAATTTGTATTTTCAATGGGAATGATTTTAGGTAGATTAGAAATTTTACCTCTACTTATTTTATTCTTACCTAGAACTTATAAAAAAATAAATTAAATATAAAATATTGAAAAATAAAATCGTATATTAACTGGTGTTGATAGATTCCTATTTAATCTTTAACATCAGTTTTTTAATTATCAAAATATATTCATCCAGTAAAATATTTTAAATAATAGATGTATCTAAAAAAATTTATTTGGGATATAATTTTAATTAAAAATAGACTTACTAATAAATCTAAATCTACTTATTTTTTATCATTCCCAGTTGCAATAGAGCTAACAAATTATCCTGAATAAAAAAAATACACTAGTCAAGCTAGTGTATCAAATATTTTCTAAATGGCGCTTCCTAATGGACTCGAACCATTGACGCTGCGGTTAACAGCCGCAT
>JAGYHM010000084.1:0-1519 GCA_018457305.1 Fusobacterium sp.
GAACCTTCTTTTGTAACTTCAACTTTATCTCCATTTTGAGTTAAGATAATATTTTCTTTTGGCACACCAGTTTCTATTGCAGATTTCATATGAGCTTTAAGCATTCTATATTCTCCATGAACTGGCATAAAAAATTTAGGATTGATTAAATTTAACATCAATTTTTGTTCTTCTTTACTACCATGACCTGAAACATGTATTCCAGTTATTTTTTTAAATACAACTTCTGCTTCACATCTAAGTAAATTATTTATATTGTTTGAAACTGCTTTTTCATTTCCCGGAATAGGAGTTGATGAAATTATCACAGTATCTTTTTCTCTTAATTTTATATGTTTATGCATATTTTTTGCAATTCTTGAAAGAGCAGCAAAAGGCTCTCCTTGAGTCCCAGTACAAACAATTAAAATTTCATTATCTGGAAATTTTGCAATTTTTGAAATAGGAACTAATAGATTATTTGGAATATGAAGTTTTCCAACAGTTGGAGCTATTTCAAAAATCTTAACTAAACTTCTTCCATCAATTGCAATTTTTCTTTTATTTTCAACTGCTATGTCTATTATTTGTTGTAATCTATGTACATGAGATGCAAAAGAAGCAACTATAAGTCTTCCTTTTGCTTTGGCAAATTCTAATCTAAATGCATCTCCAACAGTTTTTTCTGATGGAGTAAAACCATCCACTTCAGAATTTGTTGAATCTGAAAGTAATAAGTCAACACCTTCTTCTCCAAGTTCAGACATTCTAACAAAGTCAACTTTTTCACCATCAACTGGAGTTAAATCAATTTTAAAATCTCCCGTATGAAAAATATGTCCCGCAGGTGTTTTAATAGATAAACAATAAGAATCTGCTATTGAGTGAGTAACCTTTACAAATTCTACCGTAAAATATTTCCCAACCTTAACTTTACTTCTTGAACCAGTTTCTTTTAAAGGCGGTATTTTTTTAGAACGACTAAAATTTTCAAATTTTGATTTAATCAAAGCATTTGTTAATTTACCTCCATACATAGGAGTATCAAAATTTATTTTTTCATATAAATATGGAAGCCCCCCAATGTGGTCTTCATGTCCGTGAGTTAGAAAAACTCCCTTTATTAAATCTTTATTATTTTCTAAAAAAGTATAGTCTGCAATAACTAAATCTATTCCTGGCAAATCATCATCTGGAAACAGTGCTCCAGAATCCACTAAAATTATTTCATCTTTATATTGAAATACAGTTGTATTTTTCCCAACTTCTTCAAGCCCACCCAAAGGTATTACATACATCTTATCTAAATTTTTACTTTTTTGTGGAGTTTTAATATTTTTTTTATGTTTATAAAATTTCTTATTATTTGTATTTTTATTTTTATTTTCTATTTTATTCTCCACTTTATTTTCATTTTTATTTTTATTTTTAAAATTCTTATTAGAATTATTTTTATTAAAGTTTTTTTCTTTATTTTCTACTTTTTCAATCTTCTCTACTTTTTTTATTATCTGAGTAGTTTCATTTTTTTTGACCTTCA
>JAGYHM010000084.1:1619-5453 GCA_018457305.1 Fusobacterium sp.
CAGCTATCCAAGCATGAGTTAATTTTGAATGTGAGTTTTGAGCAGAACCACTTTTAGCCGCTACTTTTACATACGGATTTCTTAAAATTTTGGTAGTTCCATTATTTTGTTCAACCGTTGCAAGTAAAGCATCTTGAATAATATTATAATAATTTTCTTTATAGTCACTTACTAAAATCTTTTCGGTAACAACTTTTTCTCTTTTATTAGTAAGAGGGTCTTCAACTTCTTTTATAACATGTGGCCTGTATGCCCAACCCTTATTTGCAATAATACTATAAAGTTCAGCAATTTGTATAGGTGTCGCTAAAGTATAACCTTGTCCTATTGATAAAAGAATAGAGTCTCCTTTATACCAACCTCTTTTAAATTTTTTCTTTTTCCATTCAGGGCTAGGTATAACTCCTCTTTTCTCTCCTGTAATATCTATTCCTGTTCTTTTCCCTAAATTAAAATCCTTGGCTGCTTTTATTATAGCAGAACCTCCAATTTTATCAGCATAGTTATAGTAATATGGATTAGCTGATTCTACCAAAGATTTTTTCATATCAGTAGCCCCATGACCACCTTTTTTCCAAGCTCTCCATTTCCATTCGCCTATTTGATAATAACCAGTGTAGTCGTAATATTTTTCTTTTGGATTTACTCCGTTTCTTAAAAATGCCAAAGCAGATACAACTTTAAAAGTAGAACCAGGTGGATATTCTCCTGCAATACTTTTATTAGTTAAAATTTTTCTAGGGTCTTTTGAAATCTTATTCCAATAATCAACTGAAATTTGAGAACTAAATACATTCAAAGAATAAGTGGGGTAACTAACCATAGATATTATCTCACCAGTATCAGCTTTCAAAGCAATGAAAGAACCACTCATTTTATCTTCCTTAAACTGCTCTTCCATATATTTTTGTAATTCCATATCAATTCCCATATAAATATTTTTTCCAATTACTGGTTCTTTTATTTTATCTAATTGACCTTGTATTCTATTTAAAGCATTAACCTCAATATACTTATAACCCGTTTTTCCTTTTAAAATTTCATCGTAAGATTTTTCAATTCCAATTTTTCCTATAATATCTCTAGGTGTATAGTCTTTATCTTTTAATTTTTCATATTCTTTTTTTGAAATTTTCTTAACATAACCTATTGTATGAGCAGCCGTTTCATCATAAAGATATCTTCTTTTAGGGTAAGTTTGAACTTCTAAATAAGGATAATTATCTATTATTTCAACAAGTTTATGGGCTTCAATTTCATCTAAACTTTCAATAATAACATTTTCTTTTGTGTATGGAAAAATTTCTCCATACTTTATTCTTTTACTTATATATTCTTCTTCTCTCCCTGTTAATTCAGAAATTTCTTTTATATATTTTTCATTTTGTTCTCTACCATTCAAATATATCAATCTATAGCCACTACCATTTGTTACAACCAATCTATCTTTACTATCAAAAATTTTTCCACGAGGAGAAACAATTTTTTTTATTTTATATTGATTTCTTTCAGAAAGATGTGTAAAATCATCTCCCATTATTAGCTGTAGATAAGCCATTCTACAAATAATAATAGAAAAACAGATTATTACAAAAATTTTAAAAATAGCTTCTCTTTCTCTACTTTTTTCTCCAAGTCTAAAAGTTTCTTTTTCATTTTTTAATTTCATTTGTTTTCCTTAATTTCACTATATTTTATATAAATGTAATTAAACAACACTAAGCCTACAAAGTTAAAAATAAAATATTCTATGGTAAAAAATTTATAACTTAATGAATAATAAATTATAAGTTGTAAAGGCACATAATAAAGCATAGATTTTTTATTATATTCAATATGTGAAGATAAATAAGAGCTTATTATAGTATAAATAAAAAGTATCATAAGAATAGTAAAATATTTATCAGTCTGGCTAGCCATAAAGAAATAAATTATAAGCATAAAAAATAAACTTTTTCTAAAATTTATAAGATAAGTTATAAAAGATAAACTAACACAAACTAATATTCCATCAATAGGTAAATTATTTTCTATCAATACTAATATTAATGATATTAAATACAACATTTTTTACTCCATTTTTATTTTTGCTTCATCCCTTCGCTATTTTAAAGGGTCTCAATTGTTGATAGTACAGTTCCAATTAAACTGCCTCGCCTTTCTGATTGGTGCTGTTACCCCGATACAGCCTCTTGAAAAAATATTAAATTTTACAAAAAAACTTTGGGGGGGTGGGGGCAGCCCACACGAGGGAGGGCGGCAGGAGCCAAAGCTCCGCGGTCGCCCTTTATTTAACTATTATTTCTATTTCATTTTTTAAAGATGATGCCTCAATTATATTTTTTATATCTAATGCTTTTGCTATTTTTTGAGCTGTAAAATAATCTTCTTTATTATATTTTATAATAGATTCTTGTGTATCTATTTTATCATCTTTTCTAATTACATCAGAATAACCTATTTTTTTAACTTTTTTACTAACATCTGAATATTTATCTTTGTCTGTAAAAACCTTTATTTTAAAATCTATCTCATTTTCTTTTCCCAACACAACTACTAAATTTGCTAAAGTTGGAATAGTAGATTTACTTTTAATTTTAAAATATTTCTCTGGTAATTTCTCAACAATTTCTAATGCTTTTTCTTTTGAAATATCATTTAAAATAACATAGCTTTCATTTAATTTTTTTTCATAATTTGCGGCATTATACTTAACTCCCAAATCTTTTTTTAGTAACTCTCCTGTTCTTCTAGCATAACCACCTCTACCATTAGCATTTAAAACATCAACTAAAATACTTCCATTAAGTTCAACTGCATCATTCTTTTTAGAGTAAGATTCATTGAACATAGAATAAATACTTGAGCTTAATATAATTCTTTTATCATCTATGTTAGTTTCAGGAATATTTTTTTTATTTTCAACTTCAAGATTTAATTTATCACTATTTAAAACAATAAACTTATCCATTTTTTCAGGCATTATTCCATTAACTTTTTCTAAAAGATTTTCGTAATTTTTTGAGTCAACTAAATCTTTTACAGTTTCTTCATTATTTATGTTAACTTCGAAAGGTATTTTAACCGCTAACTTATCTTCGTATACAGCAAATAAATTTTCTTTTCCAATTACTAAAGCCTTCTCATTTTTAGCAAGCTCCACAGTACTTCCTCTAAAATTTAAAAATAGTAAGAATAATAACAGTAAAATTAAAAATAAAACTATTACTTTTGCTCTCCCTCTCTTAATTTTCTTTTTACTTTTTGCCATTTTTTACACTCTCCTTTAATTTTCATTTTTATTAAAATTTTCTGAAATTTCTCCAATTAATAAATCACCATTAAAATCTACAATGTTTAATTTTATTATTTTATTTGTAAAATCTTCTTCTGATGTTTTGGGAAATTTTATTCTTATATAATTATCACTATAACCATAAAATTCATTATTTTTTTCTTCTTCAACTAAAATTTCTAAAGTTCTACCAATATATTTTTTTCTAGTATCTTCATACATTATTTTCTTAACTTCTTCTAATTTGTTTGCTCTTTCTTTTTTTATTTTTGTATCAACTTTACCGTCCATATTACTTGCAATAGTTCCTTCTCTATCTGAATACTGAAAAATATGTAAATTAGAAAAGTTTATTTTTTTAATTAATTTAGAGGTATTTTGAAACATCTCATCTGTTTCTTTTGGAAAACCAACTATTACATCAGCAGAAAATTCCATATCTTCAACTTCATTTTTTAATTTTAAAAGCCTTTCATCTATTAAAGATGAGCCGTATTTTCTTCTCATATTTTTAAGTACAGTATCATCACAAGACTGTA
>JAGYHM010000085.1 GCA_018457305.1 Fusobacterium sp.
CTAAAGGATTTATATTTTCATTCTCTTTTTTATATTCTTCTGCAATTTCTTTTCTTACCTCATCCGCTTTCTTTAAAAGCAATTCTGTTTCATTATAAATATTTTCTGTATTTACATTTTCTAAATTTTTATTTATATATAAAGCTTTTGTAATTAACTCTTCATTTATAACATCTTCTTCTTTAATCTTATAAACCTCAGCTGTTTTTATTTGACTTGGAGTTGCTGACACTCTTATTTCATATTCTCCACTTATAGCATTTACTATATCTTCTGCCTTTGGAGTATTATTTTGATGTTCTTCATCTATTATCGTTATAAATTTAAAATTTTTTTGATGTGCTTCACTTATTCGATTGTATAAGTTTTTCCTTTCTGTATCTTTTATTGCATTATTATCTTTTTTTGTTATTTTTTCCCAATTAATAAAATAAGTAGTATTTTTTTCAAAACCATTATTTATAATATCTTGTATTTCTCCCGTATTTAAACTTGGAGATAATCTTTTCATTTTTTCTCTTGATTGCTCTTCAAGTTCTGCTTTTCCAGGACAGAACCAACAAAAAATAGTATCATCTTTATTTTCTAAAAATTTTTCAATATACGATATTAAAATTATTGTTTTTCCACTTCCAGTAGGACTTTCCAAAATTATTTTAGGTTTTGATTTTTTTTCAACTGTTGTTTCATACAAAAAATCAACTGTATTTTCTTGAAATTTTTTTAAATTTATTTCTATCATATTTCCCCCAACTCCTTTAACTCACTTTTAAAATAATATTCTGGAACATCAATAACTTTTATATTTTTTTCTTCTAATATTCTTTGTTGTTTTTTATTTAAAAATATTCCAGAGCATAAGAATAAATTTATTTTTTCATCTATGCCCTCAATTTTATTTTCTAATTCTTCTTCATTTTTTATTATGATATTTTTTACTCCATCTATTTCCACTTGATATTCTAATTCAATAAGTTCTTTTAAATTATCTAGCATTTTACTACTAACTAATTTATCATTTTCATCTTGCGAATATTTAGGAATAAAATCTGTTTTATAATATTTTAAATTATGTGGTAATTCTTCTTGAATATTTTTTAATCTCTTATAAGTTATTTCTTCACAGATTTTATTTTCATTGTTTGTGCATAAAATATAAGTTCTATTTCCATTATCTTCTTTATTAAGTTGCATTACTGCGTGTCCAGTTGTTCCACTACCTGCAAAGAAATCTAAAATTATAGAATTTTTATTATTTGTCCACTTTATCAATTGTTTTATCAATCTAATTGGTTTTTTACCATTTTTAAAATCTATATTTCCTTCTTTTGCTACATTCCCCATATCTTTGACAAAATTTTTCCATAAATCTCCTCTTAAAACACTTCTTGTAAATTCTGGAATCAATTCATCATTAAATATTAGTGTTTCATAAAATGACTGTAAGTGTCTTATATTCCCATTCTGTGTTTTCATTAATAAATATTTTTTATATTTCACAATTTCATTTTCATTCAATTTTTCTTCTATTTCTTTTGGAATTTGTAATGTAAATTGACTATCTTTATAAATATTTTTTGATAATTCATTTATCATCATTTCTCTAAATTTATCACTAATAAGCATTAATGTTATTATATTTTTTTTATCCACTGATAAATTATATTCCAAAAACTGTCTTGATATTTTTTCATTATCTCTAAAATAATTTATTAATGACTGTTTTTTATTATTTTCTATATAAAAATTATACCTTGGGTCAAATTGTTCATTCGCTTTATCATATAGTGGTTTTTTTATTGAATTTATTGTATTATTTTTTAAATAAACTAATACATAGTCTTTTACTTTAATAAAAGTTTTATTTTTATGTGTAGTTTTTGCTCCAAATGCACCTCCAGCTTCTACTACAATATTTGCAATAAAATTCTCTTCTCCAAAAATTTCATCACAAAGTAATTTTAATTGTGCTTGTTCGTTATCATCTATTGAAATAAAAATTACTCCCGTACTTTTTAATAAATTTTTTGCAATGGTAAGTCTTTCGTTCATAAAAGAAAGCCACTTAGAATGTGAATACCCATCATTTTTATCTATCATTTTATCATCATACATAAAATCTTTATTTCCTGTATTATATGGTGGGTCAATATAGATTACATCAATTTTTTCATAATGAGTTTTTTCTAAAAGTTTTAGAGAATGAAGATTATCTCCCTCCAATAAAAAATTATATTTTTCATTTTTATTTGAAATAATTTTTTTATCTTCAATTTCTTTAAAAATTGGAATATTATGTTCAAGTTCTTTATCAACTCTTTCAATATGTTTTTCCCACACTAAACCATATTTTTTTTCAGTCAGTGCTATTTCAATTTCATTTAAAAGTACTCTGCTTTCATCGTCTTCATTTTTTTCTCTTAATTTTTTTAAATAATCAAGTAATTTTTTTCTTTTTAATTGAGATAAATTCATAGAATATTACCTCCTTTTAAAAAAATAGCAAAAAAAGAGATATCACAATTTGTAATTAATCTAATTACAAATCGTTCTATCTCTTTTTTTAATAAATTAAAATTGAAAAGATTATTTATTTCTCTTCTCTTCTCTTCTCTTCTCTTCTCTTCTCTTCTCTTCTCTTCTCTTCTCTTAGGGATTTTAATTTGGGCTATCAATTTTGTCAACTCCTTTTTATCATTATTTTATATTTTTTATCTCTCAAGCTTATTCTTTCACAATAAATTTCTTAAACATATTATACTCTTTTTCTTGCAAAGTACATTCTATCTCAATTCCATTTTCTAAGTATTCTTCTCTACTAACTATTGAATTTCTATGTAAATTTGCTTGAATTTCTGTATTTGTATAAGGGATTAACAAAGTACAATTATATGAATTATTTGGTAATTCTTCTGAAATTAATTCAACTAATTCTTCAATATTATATTTTGAAACTGCACTCACACAAATAATTTTATAATTTGAATAAAGTTCCTTAATTTTTTCTATTTGCTGCTCTGTGGCAATATCAAATTTATTTAAAACTAAAATTTTAACTTTTTCTAAGCAATTTAATTCTTGTAAAACTTCTTCCACAGATTTTATTTGTTGAATAGCATCTTCTGATGAAGCATCAACTACATGCAAGATTAAATCTGAAAAAATTACCTCTTCCAAAGTTGACTTAAAAGATTCCACTAAATCGTGAGGTAATTTTTGAATAAAACCAACCGTATCAGTCAGTGAAATTATTCTTTTATCTGTCAAGGCTATTGTTCTTGTTGTAGTTTCCAAAGTGGCAAAAAGCATATTTTTAGATAAGACTTCTTCTTTTTTCAAAGTTTTATCACTTGGGTATAAATCCACCAATAAATTTCTTAAAGTTGATTTCCCAACATTTGTATAACCAGCAAGTGAAACTCTTGGAATACCACTCTCTTCTCTTTTCACTCTTTGTAAGGCTCTCGTTTTTTTCATTTCATCTAATTCGTGTTTCAAAGTTTGAATATTTTTTTTGATAATTCTTCTATCAATTTCTAATTTTTTTTCTCCTGGTCCCTTTGTTCCAACTCCACCACCAAGTTTTGACATTGTTATCCCGAAACCGATAAGTCTATTACTTCTATATTTTAATTGAGCCAATTCAACTTGTAATTTTGCTTCTCTTGTTCTTGCTCTTCTTGCAAAAATTTCTAAAATTAGTGTCGTTCTATCTATAACTTTACAAGCAGTGGCATCTTCAATTTTTCTAAGTTGTAAGCCACTCAACTCTTCATCAAAAATTAAAAGGTTTGCTTTTTTCATTTGTCTTTGTAATGAAAGTTCAGAAATTTTTCCTGAGCCAATTAAATATAGAGGGTCAACTTTTTTTCTTCTTTGAAAAAATTTCCCTACAACCTCAACGTCACAGGCATAAGCCAATTCTTCTAACTCATCTAAATATTTTTCTTCATCTATTCCAACTAAAATTGCGTATTCTTTATCATCTTCAACTATATTAGATTTTTTTAATTGTGCTTCAACTTCTTTTACTTTTTCTAAATATTCAAAATTAGAAATTTCTTTTAAAAATTTCTTTTCATAAGTTAACTCATCATTTTCAAAAGCACAAAATGCAACCTCGTAGCCAGTTATACCGTCATCGTTTACTCCAATAGAAACTATACAATCCAATTTTAACTTTATCAATGCAGAAATATCTACCATAGATAAATGTGGATTTCCCCCTGGGTGAGTGTGAATAACTCTAACACCAGATAACTTTTTATCATAAACATTTATAATCGGAAGATTTACTGTTGAACTATCTCCGATAGAAATTTCTACTATATTTCCTGCTCTATCTAATGAAATATTTATTTCTCTATTTATTTTATTACTCAAAGTTGAAATATGCTCAATAATTTCCTGTGAAATTAAATTTCCCTTTGGAATTTTTTGCTCGTATAAATTATCTAATTCCTTTAAAATATGCTCTTTTATTCCCTCTGTATTTCCACTAATCACTTTTATTTTCTCCTTTAAATTTAACAATATGATATTCTGTTCACTGGTATAGTAAAATATTATCAAATACTTTTTTATTTCTAGGGGTGTTGGGGGCATAGCCCCCACGATAAAGGGAAACAGGTTTGCGAAGCAAACCGCAGTTTCCCCCCCTTTACTTTAAGAATTTATATACGCCTCTTTTATTTTATTTATAGTTTCATAAACATTGCTATTCTTATTTATTTCCACAGAAAAATCAGCAGATATTTCGTATAAAAATTTCCGCTTTTCATATAAATCTTCTATCAATTTTTTCTTTTCTTCTTCCGTCTCTGTTTGATTTAAAATAGGTCGTGTCATATTATTTTTTAATCTCTCGTAAATACAATCAATCGTGCAATTCAAATATACAATATATGAAGTTTTTTTTATATTTTTTAAATTTTCATTATCAATAATTGAACCGCCACCAGTTGAAATAACACAATTATTTTTTGTTGATTCTTGAATTATAATTTGTCTTTCAATATCACGAAAATATTGTTGCCCTTTTTCTTCAAAAATAGCATTTATAGATTTTTTTTCTCTTGCAGAAATCACTCTATCAATATCTACAAATTTCATATCCATTATTTTTGAAAGTGCTCTTCCAACTGTTGTTTTTCCACTTCCCATAAAACCAATTAAAGCAATGTTATCTTTCATATTTTTCCTTTAATTTTCATTTTTATTTTATTCTCATTTATATTATATCAAATTTTTTAGATTAAGTTATAATAAATTTGTAAAAATATATTGTCTTATATGTTAAAATATGATTATATAATAAAAAAAGGGAGACAGCGTTCGCTCCGTTCACTGTCTCCCCTCTCTGCGAGGCTTGGGGCTACGCCCCAAACCCAAATATTTCTAAGAGCCTTTAAAATTTCTCCGTAAAAACTTGTAATGAGTTTTAGAAAA
>JAGYHM010000086.1 GCA_018457305.1 Fusobacterium sp.
AAATTTTATCTTCTTTAAAGCATCTTTTAACTTATCTCTATTTAATTTTTTTTCAGAAACTAATTTATCAAAAATATTAGATACTGTGCTACCTTCAATTATAGTAAATTTATACATCTTGGATTTTCCACTTTCAAGAATAGAAATTATTTCTCTTGTGTTGTATTTTCCATTAAGTTCATAGTAGCCCGCTTTTATATTTCGTCCACCATTTCTCATTTTTAAATATAATTTAAAGAAAATTTTATCTGAGCCTTTTAATTCCCTTAAAGAATATTTAAGTGGCTTTTTAGTTTTTATTTCTAAAACTTGATTATATTCAACTTTTTTTTCAAATTCATATAAATTTATTCCAATAAAAATAAGTAATATTGAAAAAAGTAAAATTACTATTTTTTTCATTATTTTCCTCTTTTCTTTTATTTTTATAATTTAATATTTTTTTATTTTTTTCCTCTTGATTTTGCTTTCTCAACTAAAGGTTTTCTACCTCTATTTTCATCTGCAAAAGCATGTATAATTATTTCCGCTTCTTTAAAAGGAACTGAAACAAATGAGAAATTCTCATAAACTTCGGCTCTTTTAATTTTATTTTCTCTAATTTTAGCCTTTTTAACTATTAAATTTACTAATTTTCTAGCAGTTATCTTATCTTTTCTTCCCATTGCTATAAATAATCTAGTTTTACCAGTGTCTTCCATTTTTACAGGAGAAATCTCACTATAATTATTTTCATCTAAAACATCACTATAAGCAGATTTTAATAATGATGCTACTATATTTTCAGCATCTTCCATTTTTAATAATTCTTTTGCTAATTTTTTAAATTTATCATAATCATTATCAATTAAAATTTGATTTACATCATCTATTATTTTAAATTTTTTAGCTTGAATTACATCACTTATTTCAGGTAATTTTTCTTTTTTAATTTCTTTTTTAACAACTTTTTGAATATGAAGAAGTCTTCTATATTCTTTTGGTGTTATAAATGTTATTGCAGTTCCTTCTTTTCCTGCTCTTCCTGTTCTTCCTATTCTATGAACATAACTTTCTGCTTCTTGTGGAATAGCATAATTTATAACATGACTTAAGTCATTTACATCTATACCTCTTGCAGCAACATCAGTTGCAACCAAAATATTTATTTTTTTAGTTTTAAATCTCTTTAAAGTAACTTCTCTATAATGCTGACCTATATCTCCATGTAAAGCCTCTGCATCATAGCCTCTATCATTTAATCTTCCTACGATTTCGTTAACATCATTTTTTGTTCTACAAAAAACTATTCCGTAGAAATCATTTGTTAAGTCTATTATTCTACAAAGAGCTTCAAATTTATCTCTTTCTGCTACTTCAAAATAAATTTGCTCTGTTAAATCAGTTGTAAGTTCTCTACTTTTTACAGATATAACTTCATACTCTTTCATGTGATTTTTAGCAACTTTCATAATTTCAGCTGGCATTGTAGCAGAGAAGAATAATGTTCTTTTATCATCGTTTGTATAAGAAAGTATTTTTTCTATATCTTCAATAAATCCCATATTAAGCATTTCATCTGCTTCATCTAAGATAAAATATTTTAAATTTTCTAATTTTAAAAGTTTTCTTCCTATTAAATCTATAACTCTTCCCGGTGTTCCAACAACAATATCTACTCCAACTTTTATAAGTTTTCTTTGAATATCTATTGATTGTCCACCATAAACAGGTATAACTTTCATCTTCTTACTTGTTGATAAACTATTTATCTCTTCTGCAACTTGTAGTGCTAACTCTCTTGTTGGAGTTAAAACTATTGCTTGAATATTTTTTTCAGGTGTATAACTTTCTATAATTGGTAAAGAAAAAGCAGCAGTCTTTCCTGTTCCTGTCTGTGCTTGTCCTATTATATCTTTATCACTTGTCAACATTGCCGGTATAGTTAATTTTTGTATCGGAGTTGGACTTTCATATCCTTTTTTTGATAAAACCTTTAAAACTTTTTCTCCTAAACCTAAACCACTAAATTCTTTCATTTTTTCTAATAATTCCATTCTTCACTTCCTTTTATTTATTGTAACTATTTATTATACTATACTTTTTTATAAATTGCAATTTTTATATTTTTTGTAATAAAATTTTCTAAAATTAAAAAAAAGGCGACCCGCGTCCTTCGGACTGCTCGCTTCTCTCATGGGGGCTTCGCCCCCAAACCCAAAAAAAATCTTTTTATAAAATTTAAAAATTTATGTTAAAGAGGGTGTCGGGGCGACAGTCCCGACACAAAAGGCGAGCAGCGAAGCGGGCGAGGCAAAAAATTAAATTATAATTTCTTTGAATATAAAAAAACTATTGCAATATTTACAATAGTTTTTTGTTTTTAATTTTTATTTTTTTATTTTAGAAACTTTCTTTTCTGCTTTTTTCAAATTATCATTTTTACTACTTGTTATTGGAATATTTGCAACCAAAGCTACTTTTCTTGGATCTTCCTCACAAGGTGAAACTTCAATATTCAATTTCTTTTTATCTATTTCAACATATTTTGATAGAACTTTTAAAATGTCATCTTTTATATTTTCTAAAATTCCCGAAGGCAACATAGCTCTATCTTGAATTAAAACAAATTTTAATCTGTTTTTAGCATCATTTTTTGAGTTTTCTTTTTTAAAAAAATTAAAAAATCCCATAACTACCCTCACTTTTTAAAAATATATTTTATTTTATCTAATAATCCCATTTTTACATTTAAGTCTAAAAATTCTACTTCTTCTCCTGCTATTCTTGATACAATATTTTTATATGCTTTTGCTGCTAAAGTATCTCCTTTATACACTAAAGGTTCTCCCTTATTTGTTGATATAACTATTGACTCATCATCAGGTACAACACCTAAAAGTTTTATTGCCAATATATCTAACATATCTTCTACACTAAGCATATTTCCTTCTTTAACCATTTCCATTCTAATTCTATTTACTATAAGTCTTGGCTCTTTTATTCCAGATGCTTCCAAAAGACCTATTATTCTATCTGCATCTCTTGTTGCAGAAATTTCTGGTGTTGTAACAACTATTGCCTCATCTGCTGCAACTATTGCATTTTTAAATCCTTGTTCAATTCCTGCTGGACAATCAATTAAAATAAAATCAAAATCTGCTTTTAAAGTAGATATTAAAATTTTCATTTGCTCAGGTTTAACATCATTTTTATCTCTTATCTGTGCTGCTGGAATCAACGATAAATTAGCACACCTTTTATCTTTTATAAGTGCTTGTGCTATTCTACATCTACCTTCAACTACATCTACCAAATCATACACAATTCTGTTTTCAAGCCCCATAACTACATCTAAATTTCTAAGACCTATGTCAGTATCAATTAGAAGTACTTTATGTCCAGCTTCAGCCAAACCAGCTCCGATATTAGCAGTAGTAGTAGTTTTTCCTACTCCTCCCTTACCAGAGGTGATAACAATAACCCTTGCTTCCATTTACACCCACTCCTCTATATTTATATTTTCATTTTTTATTCTTGCAAATTTAAATTTTGATTTCTTATTCACTTTATTTGTATCTAATATTTTTTCTTGTATATTATTAAGTGTTTTTGAGGCAATCATAAGCTGTATAGGATTAAAAAACATTGCAGCCACAAAACATTTTTCATCTCCACCTAAACCAGCATAAACAGTTCCATTTAAATGTCCCAACACTAGAACATTTCCTTTTGCTTTTATTATTGCACCAGGATTTGCATCTCCTATTAGAACTATGTTTCCATCGTATTCCAAATTTGTTCCTGACCTTAATGTCCCATTATAAAAGTATGTCATCCCTTCTTCTGAAATAGTTCTTATTAAATCATCTGTTTGAGAATTTTCTGTTGCCTCTATTTTCTTTTCGGAAAATACATAAGTAATATTTATATCACTATTCTTTGTAATAACTTGAATTAAATCATTTTCTTCTTGTTGACTTAATGCTCTACCAACAAATTCAATGGCATAGTTACTTTTCCCAATAAAATTTTTAGCCTCTATAATTTTTTTTTCTAAATATTCACAAAGGTCTAAAAAATTTGCCTCTGAATTTAGATTGATTTCCAATCTATCTTTCTTTCCTTTTATTACAATAAGACCATTCATTTTCTTCACCCTATTATATAATTATATGCTCATTTATAGTATATCATAAATAAACATTATTTTTCAATTAAAAATATAAAACTTTTATATTGACCAATTTTCTATTTTTCTTTTTAAAACTTCTGTTTCTATTTTTAAATCACAGACCAAAAATTCTAAAATTTCTTTTGTCGTTCTTTCTTCATTTACCATAGCTGCAACTTGACCTGCCATAATACTTCCATTAACATCATCACCATCTACTGCTGCTATTTTTAAACTTCCTTTTCCTAATTCTTCAACTTCCTCTTTAGATGCTCCATTTTTTTCTAATTCTAACATTGCTTTAGCTAATTTATTTTCAATTACTCTAACTGGATGTCCTGTGAAATTACCAGTTGTAACTGTTGATCTATCTCTTGCTTTTAAAACAGCATTCTTATAATTTTGATGAATTAAACATTCTTTTGCAGTTAAAAATATTGTTCCACATTGTATAGCTTCGGCTCCCATTGAAAGAGCTGCTAAAAATTGTTTACCACTTGCTATTCCCCCAGCAGCAATAACTGGAATATCAACAGCTTTTGTAACTTGTGGTAATAAAGACATTGTTGTTAAAGTCCCAACATGTCCTCCACTTTCCATTCCTTCAACTATAACTGCATCTGCTCCAATTTTTTGCATTCTCTCTGCCATCTTTACAGTCGGAATTACAGGAATTACTTTTACATTGGCAGCTTTTAATTTGTCCATAAATGCTCCCGGATTCCCTGCTCCTGTCGTTATAACTTCAACTTTTTCTTGAATACATACCTCAACTTGATCTGCTATATCAGGACGCATAAGCATAAGATTTACTCCTATCGGATTTGAAGTTATCTCTCTTGCCTTTCTTATATTATTTCTTAATAATTCAGGCTCCATTCCTGCTCCTGCTATTATTCCAAGTCCTCCATCTTTTGAAACTGCTCCTGCTAGTTCCCCACCAGATATCCACGCCATTGCTCCTTGAAAAATAGGATATTTTATTCCAATCATTTCACAAATTCTATTATTTTTCATTTTTGTATCCCTCCTAGATTTCTAAAATTTTTTTTATTTTGTATAAATTTATTTAATATATTCTGAATATAAAGATACCCTTAGGGGAAAACGCATATACTGCTATCTTAGTGCTGCTTCCTTCCAGACCTGACACGATTCGACAACAATATATCGTAAACCCTAAGGGCAACTGATTATATCACACTTCTATTTTTTTTTCAAGAAATTAGTCAAGAATTGTATCTAAATATTCTTTTTTTATTTTTTCTTTTACATTTGTCTTAAAAAA
>JAGYHM010000087.1 GCA_018457305.1 Fusobacterium sp.
TTATTCAATTTTGATTTAAGACTAGTATTAACAGATTAAAATTTTTTATTTATTTTTTATAAATCCTAACTCTTCTGCCTTGTGGCAACTAAAGAAATGATTTTCACCAGTTTTTTCTAATACTGGTGATTTTTCATTACAAATTTTTTCAGCATAAACACATCTCTTCGCAAATCTACAACCAACACCAGGATTTATTGGTGAAGTTATTTCACCTTCTAATCTAATTCTTTCCATCTTTTTTCTAATATTTATTGTTGGTATTGCAGATAATAATGCTTTTGTGTATGGGTGAATTGGATTTCTAAATAATTCTTTTGACGGAGCTTTCTCAACGAGCTCTCCTAAATACATAACTGCTATATCATCAGAGAAATGTTTTACAACAGATAAATCATGAGTTATAAACATATAAGTTAAACCTAATTTATCTTGTAAATCTTTCATAAGATTTAAAACTTGTGCTTGTATAGAAACATCAAGTGCTGATACAGGTTCATCACAGACAATAAATTTTGGATTTAATGCCAAGGCTCTTGCAACACCTATTCTTTGTCTTCTTCCTCCATCAAGTTCATGAGGATAAGCATTTATAAGTCTTTGACTCAAACCAACAGTATCCATAAGTTTTTTTACTCTTGCTTCCAATTCTTCTTTATTTTTACATTTTTTATGAATTATTAAAGGTTCTGCAATAATTTCACTTAAAGTCATTCTTGGATTTAATGAAGCAAATGGATCTTGAAAGATTATTTGCATATCTTCTCTTGCTTCTATCAATTCTTTTTTGCTTAACTCTCTAATATTTTTTCCATCAAAAATAATTTCTCCATCAGTTGCTTCTAAAAGTCTTAGTATAACTCTTCCTGTTGTAGATTTTCCACAACCTGACTCTCCAACAACTCCCAAAGTTTTTCCTTCTTCAATAGTAAAATTTATTCCATCTACTGCATGTAATTGTCCCTTAGGAGTTTGAAAATATTTTTTCAAATTTTTTACTTCTAATAAAACTTTTTTATCTTTCATTTTCTTCCTCCCAATTTTCTTTAAATTTTACCTTACCTTCACAAATTAAGCATTTTACATTATGTCCCTTTGAAACCTCCGTTGCCTTAGGTTCTTCTTGAAAACAAGGCTCTTCATTGTGTGGACATCTCGGATTAAAATTACATCCTTGTGGTAAATTAGTTGGGTCAGGCATTAAGCCTTTTATAGGAATTAGTCTAGTTTTTTCTTCATCTAAACTAGGTATAGAACCAAACAGTCCTAAAGTATATGGATGTTTTGGATTTTCAAAAACATCTTCCAATGTTCCATATTCTACTATTTCTCCTGCATACATTATTGCAACCTTATCACAAACTTGAGCCACTACTCCCAAATCATGAGTTATAAGTATCATTGCAGTTTTTAATTTATTTTTTAAATCACTCATTAAATCTAAAACTTGTGCTTGAATTGTTACATCAAGTGCAGTTGTTGGTTCATCTGCTATTAAAAGTTTTGGATTACAAGCCAGTGCTATTGCTATTACAACTCTTTGTTTCATTCCACCCGAAAATTGATGAGGATAATCATTCTTTCTTCCACCAGGTATTCCAACAAGTTCTAACATTTCTGCTGCCTTGTCCATAGCTTCATCATTAGATAAATCTTCATGTATTTGTATAACTTCCGCTATTTGTTCTCCAACAGTCATAACGGGATTTAATGAAGTCATTGGGTCTTGGAATATCATAGAGATTTCATTACCTCTAATTTTTCTCACATCTTCTTCTGACATTTGTAAAATATCTTGACCCTTAAATTTTATTTCTCCATTTTTTATTTTTCCAGTAGGTCCTGAAATAAGTTTCATTATTCCAAGAGCAGTTGTTGTTTTTCCTGCTCCAGTTTCTCCAACCAAACCTAATGTTTCTCCTTCTTTTAATTCTATATTTATTCCGTTAACGGCATGTACTATTTCATTATCTTTTACATATTCTATTTCCAAATTTTTAATTTCTAATAAATTTTCCATCGTTTCTGTTCGCCTCCCTAATTCAATTATTGTTTTAATCTAGGATCTAGTGCATCTCTAAGTCCATCCCCTAATAAATTAAGAGATAATATAGTTATCATTATTGCTACACCTGGAAAAGTTGTTACCCACCAAGCATATCTTAAATATTGTCTTCCACCTGATAACATAGATCCCCACTCTGGAGCAGGAGGTTGTATTCCAAGTCCTATAAAACTTAATCCTGCTGTTGATAAAATTGCACCTGCAACTCCTAATGTTCCTTGAACTATTACAGGAGCTAGTGAATTAGGTATTATATGTTTAAAAATTATTCTTGTATTACTTGCACCGATAGCTTTTGCTGCTTCTATAAATTCTTGATCTCTTATTGAAAGAACAGAAGCTCTAACTATACGAGCATATCTTGGCACAGACGATACACTAATTGCTATCATCAAATTTGTTATACTAGGTCCTAAAGCAGAAACGATAGCGATTGCAAGTAGTATACTTGGTACTGCCAAAAATATATCCATTACTCTCATAATAATGTTATCAATTTTTCCACCATAAAAACCAGATATAGCACCTAAGGCTCCACCAACAATTATAGATAAACTTACAGCAAGTATTCCAACTTTTAATGATACTCTGGCACCATGTATAAGTCTTGCAAAAATATCTCTACCAAATTCATCTGTCCCTAACCAATGCTCAGAGTTAGGTGGCATAAGTCTTTGAGATAAATTTTGTTTAATAACAACAGCATCATAGTCTGCTATAACATCTGCAAACAATGCCAACAAAATTAAAATTACTAAAATTACTAATCCCAACATAGCCATTTTATTTTTAGAAAGCATTCTATAAATTTCTGCTAGTTGACTATTTTTTTTATTTACTTTTTCCATTTTTTACCTCCTACTTATATTGTGATTTTATTCTTGGATCTGCAAAGGCATATAGTAAATCTACTAATAAATTTACAACACTAAATGCAGTTGCCAAAAATATAACCGCTGCTAAAACAGTAGGGGTATCCTTTTGTCTTATAGCTTCTACCATCAATCTTCCAACACCTGGCCATGAATAAACAGACTCAGTTAATACTGCTCCACCTAATAATGAACCAAATTGTAAACCTACAACTGTTATTATTGGTATAAGTGCATTTTTTAGAGCATGTTTATTTATAACAGTTTTTTCCGCAACTCCTTTTGCTCTTGCTGTTCTAATATAATCTTGTCTTATTACTTCAAGCATAGAAGAACGAGTCATTCTTGTAACTATCGCAGCCGAACCAACTCCAAGAGTTAGTGCTGGTAAAATTATACTTGATAAGCCTTCAAAACCTCCAGAAGGAAGTAATCTCAAATGAACAGAAAATGTTAAAATTAACATTAACCCTAACCAGAAAACTGGCATTGATACTCCTAAAAGAGCAAAGACCATACTAAAACTATCTAAAAATGAATATTGTCTTGTTGCTGAAATTATTCCTATAGGTATACCTATTATAACTGATATAAATACTCCCAATATAGCAAGTATTAAAGTATTTGGAAATCTTTGAAAAATTTCATTAAAAACTTCTCTCCCAGTTGTATAAGATCTTCCAAAATCTCCCATTAGAGCATTTTTTACAAATCTAAAATATTGCATAAAAAATGGGTCATTTAATCCCATCTTATTTCTTAATGCTTCAACTGCAACTTTTGGAGCATTTTCTCCTAAAATAAGTTGAGCTGGATCTCCTGGTGTTAAATACATAATAGTAAAAACTAATAATGAAACACCTAAAAGTACGGGAATTAAAAGAACTAATCTTTTTAATATGTACTTATGCATTTTTTCACCTTCCTTAAAAATTATAGTTTAAATAAAAGAGCTAGAACTAACTAGCTCTTTTAATTTTTTATTTAATCATATATTTACTTTTTGGCTCACAGCGGTCTAAAGACCTGCTTGCCTCTTAATTTATTTTTCTATTTTTACTCCATATAATCTATGAGCAAGTGCCAATTCAAAATTAAAGTTTTTAACATCTTTTTTAGTAACTACATTATATGTAGGATAAGCTATCATATACATTGGAACATCTTTTCTTATAATTTCTTGAACTTCCTTATATATAGCTTTTCTTTTTTCTATATCTAATTCTGCTCTTCCTTCTTCTAATAGTTTATCAATTTTTGGATTAGAATAGAAAGTTCTGTTTCCACCACTACCATGAGTTTTTGAACTTACTAAAGCAGTTATTCCATAATCTGGATCTCTTGTAACTGTTCCCCAACCAAGAATAAACATGTCATGTTCTCCTCTTGCAGTTCCATCTATATATGCTCCCCATTCAAGAGTTTCTATTGCCACATCTATTCCTACTTGTTTTAATTGATCTTGTAAGATAACTGCTATATCTCTTCTAACGTTATTATCGTTGATCCAAATTTTAGTTTTAAATCCATTTGGATATCCTGCTTCTTTTAATAATTCTTTTGCTTTTTCTATATTGTGTTCATATTTTCCAACATTAGCATAAGCAAATAATTCAGGTCCTATTATAGAATCTGCTGCTACTGCTCCACCAACAAAAGCTGTATCAATTATAGGTTGTTGATCTATAGCATAAGAGATAGCTTCTCTTACTTTAGGATTATCAAATGGAGCTTTCTTTAAGTTAAATCCTAAATAAGTCATAGATACTCCTGGTTTTTCAATATATGTATATTTAGGTTCATCTTTTAATCTAGTTTTATCCATTCCTAAAATATCATAAACTATATCTAATTCTCCAGTTTCTAATCCTATTGTTCTATTTGTTTCTTCAACTATATTTCTAATTATTAAATTTTTAACTGGAGTTTCACCTTTAAAATATTCAGGAAAAGCTTCTAATGTAATTCTATCTCCACTAGCCCAAGAAACAAATTTATACGGTCCTGTTCCTATTGGATTTTGACCATACTCCTTACCGCCTTCTTTTACTGCTTTTTCATTTAAGATAGCCGTTGCATTATGAGTTAAGTGATTTAAAAGAGGTGCAAAAGGTTCTTTTGTTGTAAATTTAACTGTATAATCATCTACAACTTCAACTTTATCTACCGCTTCTAAAATATGATTTACTTGAGGTGATTTCATAAATCTATCAAAAGTAAATTTAACATCTCCTGCTTTTAATTCTTCACCATTATGGAATTTAACTCCTTTTTTAAGATGAATAATTGTAGTAAGATTATCTGGTTGTTCATAAGATTCAGCCAATGATGGAACTGGTTCTGATTTTTCATTAAACTCAAATAATCTGTCATAAATTTGTGCATTTGTTCTTGCTGATGGATTATC
>JAGYHM010000088.1 GCA_018457305.1 Fusobacterium sp.
TAGAAGGCTAAGTTATTATTTAAAATTTACAGACTTTTTTTTACACACTCTTATATCTTATTATTTTTGCTTTCTTTCATAGGAGTAATTATTTTAGGCTCTATCAATTTATCAATACTTGACAATATTTCATTTTGGAATATTCCAGAAATAATTATTGAGATTTTAATATTTGTTGTTTCTACATTATTTTGGTTTCTTAAATGTATGTTTTTAATTTATATGTTATTGAAGGTAACTAAAATATGTATGAAGTACTTTAGAAGTAATAATTATAAAGATATTTTAGATGAGTATATAGTTAAAGAAAAAGAAAATACAATAAATATACAAAAAAAGTATTATGATATTATTTTTAAAATGAGAGATACAAATTATTTATTTGTTCAAGATTCACTTTTAAAAATGGAAAATGGAGAACCCTTAGATGTTGAAGAAACATACAGTGTATTAAAATCAATTATATCAAAAGAAAAGAAAGGGGAAGAAATTATATGATATTAAAAAAAGTATTGTTATTTTTAGTTTTAGGGGGAGTATTTATAAGCTGTGGAGATAAATTTCCTTATACAAGTGAAAAAGAAAAAATAGAATTGTGTGAAAAATCTTTAAAAGGAGAACAAAAAGCAAATGATAAGTTAGATAAGATATTAGATGAATTAAGAAATAGAGAAAATAAAGGAGATAAAAAGGCATCTGAAGAATTAAAAAAATTTGAGAAAATTATAGAAGATACAGCTTTTAAAGCGTTTAATTAAAGAAGGAGGAGTTTAAATATGGAATTTTATTTTTTCCTAGTAGTAATAATAGCTGTTTTTATATTATTAATACGAGCTGTACAATTCATGGTAAAAGTTAAAGATTTAAAATTTAGAATAATTTTAGGGGTAGTAACAATTATGTTAGCAATTCCATTTTTCCTGATACTACCCCATACTTTAGGTATGATTTGGAAAAAGTTTGTTGACGATTTTCAAAGTAATTTAGGATTTTCTTTAATTATGATATTTATAATTTTTATGATTATTATTATGGGCTATATCATTTTAAAACCAATTTATATTGAGAAGAAAAAAGAGTATTTGGAACATAGAAATAAAGACTCTGAAGAAAATTCAAATAATATTTCTTTGAATGAAAGTATGAGAATTATAATTTTAAGTTTAAAAAAATTTATTTCAGATTTGTCAGATAAATATCCTGTTACAGTATCAATTATTGCTGGAATTTTAGGAGTTTTTCTTTTAGGGATAACATTAGTTTTAGCATTTCATTCAATATTTTAAAAACATTTAAGTAGAGAGGAGAATTTAATGTATAAAAAGATATTAATTTTTATTACTTTAGGAGTTTTATTTATAAGTTGTAGTAAAAAATGGCCGTATACAAGTAGAGAAGACAAAGTAAAATTATGTACACAATCTATGAATGGAGATGAAAGAGCAGGAATAGAATTAGAAGAAATTTTAGGTGAACTTAGATATAGAGCTTTAAGTGGAGATAGAAAGGCAAAGAAGGAGTTAAATGAATTTGATGAAGTAACAGCAGAAATTTTTAAAAAGGCATTTTTATTAAATTAAATTTGAAAGATAAGGAGTTAAATTATGTTGAAGAAAATTTTATTAAGTGTTTTATTTATTATTAGTATTGGATTGACAGCTTGTTCTTCTGCAGAAGTTACAAAATTTTTAAATGAAGTAGCTACATATGAAACTGATACTGAAACAGCAAGAACAAGAGATGATTTTAGAAGAAGATTTGAAAGAGAAAATATGAAAGAAACTCAAGAGCGTGATTTAATATTTAGAAAATTAAATAGAGATGCTAACTTAAATACATCATTATATAAGAAGGGAAAATATATAAAAAAATATTCAAATGGTAAATTAGCAATAAAGGCTTCAACAAATAAAAAAAATATTTATATGAATTATTATTATAATAATGGAAATTTATTACGTAAAGGAGTATCTATAAATCGTTCAAAGAGATATATAACAGAATATTATAAAAATGGGAAAAAATCATCTGAAAATACTCCTGATTTTGTAAAACTTTATTATAAAAGTGGTAAATTAGCAATGGTTAGATACAAAAAAAATGGTAAGGAGATAATTTACCATAAAGACGGAAGAGTATTCTTTATTAATGGAGTATTACAAAAATAAAAAAATAGGGAGAAAACAATGAAGAAAAAAATAATATTACTTATAATTATTATGTCAACTATTTTTACTGCTTGTGGAGATAGTGGTTATATAGATACTGTAAAAAGGATTAGATTTGAAGAAAAAGTTTTTAATGCAACAACAATCCAAGGAATAGCAAAAGGCTTTATTGCAGAATTTTATCCAAGTGTAAAGTCAGAAGATATCGATTGGGATATTGAAGGAGAAACTAAAAATGGAAAAGTAGTTGTAGCTTCGTTTAAAGATTGTAAAGTATATGTTCCAACAGAAAAAGACGGAGACTATATTTCTACTATTTTAGCAGAGATTTATATAGTAAAGGGAAGAAAGAAAATATCATTATTTAACTATGTAATGGATTTTTAAAAATAGAATATAAATAATAAAGGAGATTTTAAAATGGATAAAAATATAGGAATATTAGAAAATTATAAAAAATGTATTTTTCAAAAATATATGCAAATTAATGGAAGAGCAAGTAGACAAGAATATTGGAAATATACCTTAGTCCAAATGGCTATAGTTATGGCTTTTACAATAGTTATTTCTATATTTCGTTCAATTGGAATGGAATTAGATTTTAATACTTATGAAACTGTATATAAAAATGGATTTTATAAAGGAATTATATATTTATTTAAAGGGATTAGTTGGTTATATCTTTTAGCAACACTTCTTCCGAGTTTTTCAGTACTTGCAAGAAGGTTACATGATGTTAACAAGCCTACTTGGATGGCATTATTAAGTTTTTCGGGAATATTAGGTTCAGTGGGTGGAGTATCAATAATGTTCACAGGAGCCTTTGGAATAGGGATAGGAATAATCTTATTTGGGGTAATATTAAGTATTTATTTCATTATTCTACTTGTAAAAAAAGGAACTGAAGGTGAAAATAATTATGGGGAAAATCCTTACGATATTTCAGATGATGAAGATAATAATTTAAATACATCAAATTTCTCTGAAAATTTTAATAAATTAAAAGGGACAATATCCAATAAGACAAAAGACTTAAAAAAAGATAATAAAAAAATAAAATGTATTTCTTGTGGAGTGCTATTAAAGGAAGATGTGAAATTCTGTTATAATTGTGGAACTGAAAAAAAAGAATTAAAATGTATATGTGGGGAAAAACTAAAACAAGAAGATAAATTTTGCTCTAAGTGTGGAAATAAAGTAGAAGAGCATAAAGCAGAAGTTTCAAGGGGAGAACAAGAAATTATTTCTTAGATTATACAAAAAGTTGTAGTATTTTAATTAAAAAAGTATAAGTACTAATATGAAAGGAGTTTAATTATGAAAAGCAAATATTTAGGGTTAGCAGTTTTATGATCTTTACTTTTGATAGGTTGTAATTTTAAAGATTCTGTTTCAGATGTTGATAAAAGTATAATGTCTAAAATAGAAAATATAAGTTTTGTAAAAAAAGTTTTAAAAAAGAATACTTCAAATAAGAGCAATGAAAAAAAGAATGTTGAAGAAACTGAAAATAAAAATTCTCAAAAAGATAAAACTGAAGAACTTCCAAACTATAATACATATAATAATGTAAAGTTTGGGTTTTCTGTAGATTATCCGACAATGAATTTTAAATTACTTCCTGAATCTGAAAATGGAGATGGAATAGCAATGCAAACAACAGATGGAAATGCTTATGTTTCAGTTAGTGGAATGTGGAATGTTATGGATACTTCACTGATGGATGAATATAGAGGAGATGTTCAATTTAATCCTAATCCAGAATATAAATTTTTAGGAGAAAATTTTTATGTGATTTCATATAAAGAAGATAATAAAATAGTCTTTAAAAGAGTTGAATATGATAAGAAAGAAAATTTATATGTAACAGCTTATTTTAAATATTCTTCTAAGTATAAAGAGTTTATGAATCCAATTATAGAACGTATTACAAGTTCATTATTAACACCTTCTGAAAAGTTAGTTTTGAATGACGTTAATAATGATTTAGTAGATAATTTTAATGATTTAGAAATTTTAGAAGATGTATATAAAGAGGTTATATTAAATAATAATTCAGATTATTTACTAGGATTCTGTAAAGATGATTTATCTATAATAAGGAATACTATTTATGCTAGAAGAGGGTATATTTTTAAAAGTGAACGTTTCAGAACTTATTTTTCAACGAAAGACTGGTATAAAGGAACAACTACAAATTCTAATATATTACCAAAAGACGAAGAAAGACTTGCTAATATAATAAAAAAATATGAGAAATGATAAGGAAATAATAATGAAAACATTTGTATTATTTTTAAGTGTTGTATTCTCCTTGAATTTATTTTCTAAAGATTTTAATAGAGGAAATTATTTAATTTATATTGATCCAGGGCATCAAAAAACACGGAACAAAGCACTTGAAGAAAGAGCACCAAATAGTAAAATTAAAAAGACTAAGGTTTCCAGTGGAACTCAAGGAATAAAAACTAAGAAATATGAATATCAATTAACTTTAGAAATAGGTTTAAAACTAAAAGAAGCACTTCGTAAAAAAGGATATAAGGTTAAAATGACTCGTGAAACTAATGATGTAAATATAAGCAATAAAGAAAGAGCAATTTTAGTAAATGAGTCAAAGGCTTCTTTATATATAAGACTTCATTCAGATGGGGATATAAATAAAAGTGTAAATGGAGCTAGTGTACTAATAGCTTCTAAAAAAAATAAACACTATACTTCTAATCTTCAAAAGCAAAGTGAAAATTTTGCAAAAATACTAATAAATGAATACTCTAAAGCAACAAACTTTAAAAATAGAGGAATTTCTTATCGGGATGATTTAACAGGTACAAATTGGTCGAAAGTTCCTAATATTTTGTTGGAAATGGGCTTTATGTCTAATGAAGCTGAAGATATGAAGATGTCTGATGAAAAATATCAAGAAAAAATGGTACAAGGAATTATAAATGGGATTGAGTATTATTTAAAAAAATATGATTATAGAGTAGATTAAAAAGTCTACTCTATTTTTATAGAAATTGTTATAATAAGTAAAAATTAAGTATATTGGAGATGGAGATTATGAATAAAGGAACAGATAAAAAAATATTAGAAGAAGCATTAGAAAAAATAATGAAAAATTATGATGAAGTATTAAAGAGGTTAGCAAAATGAATAAA
>JAGYHM010000089.1 GCA_018457305.1 Fusobacterium sp.
TATAGAAATAGATGGCGAAAATAAAAGTATAGGAGAAAGTCCAATATATTATGAAAAAATTAGTAATTTTTATTATAATATTTTAATAGCTATAATATTTTTAATCTTTATTTTATATAATATTTTTGGAATTAAGAAATTTAAAAAATAAAAAAATTCACACTTAGGGAACAAATGACGATGTCAAATTGTTCCTTTTTTTTATTTTCAAAAGGAATATAATTTTATTAAAGAAAGTGCTTTTTAGAATTTAAAAATATGTTTTAATTTAAAACAAAAACTAATTTCAGAAAATTGGTTGAAAAAAAAATGATATGTGCTATTATCGTAAATACAAGAGCGTACATTTTTAGGATTAAATAAAAGTAAAGGGGGAAAAATGAAAAAGGAAATAAATATTGTTAAAAGCATCTATGATTTTAATAAAGAAAATTTATTTTTTGATAAAAATAAAAAAAATAAAATTATTTATGGTTTTTTATACAATAATTTTAAAGATATGCTTTTTAAGAATACTTTTATAAGGGATGGAATAATAAGTGAAGATAAAGAGAATATTATATGTGCTTTAGTTGATACAGAAAATTTTAAAAATAGTATATTTTTTACAAAGACAGCTTTCTACATAGAAAATTCTTTAAATGGTAAAAATAGTATAAAAATTTTTTATGATGAAATAGAAGAAATAAAATTAAATAATAGTTTGAATTTATTTTTAAAAAATAATATTTCACATAGTATTTCACCTTTATGGGAAATAAAAAATATTGCAAAATTTTTAAATTATATTTGTGATATTAAGTCTCAAAATTTAAGCAATAGAGAAAATAATTTGGATTTTGAAACTAATATTGAAATAAAAAAAGATGAAAATGTATCAGCTCAAACTATATATGGGAATGTTAGCAATGCAGGGACTAATTATGGACTAGATAAATTTTCTACTCCAAGAGGACATGGCTTTGCAGCAGAAAGAGTAAATCATATTTATGATAAATTAAGTGGAAAAAAGGCTGTTATAGTTGGAGATGATAATGCAGCCAATGGTGCAGATAGATTAGTAAATGGAGTAAATATACAAACTAAATATTGTTCCTCTGGAAGCAAATGTATTCAAGAATGTTTTCAGGATGGTAAATTTAGATATGTAAATCCAGATGGAAGCCCAATGCAAATAGAAGTACCTTCTGATAAATATGAAGATGCTGTAAGAGCAATGGAAAATAGAATAAAAAGAGGAGAAATACCTAAAATAACCAAACCAGAAGAAGCAAGAAAAATAGTTAGAAAAGGTAATTTTACTTATGAACAGGCTAAAAATATTGCAAAAGCAGGAACAGTAGAATCTATAACTTTTGATAGTGTAAATGGAGCAGTTATTTCTGTTTCGGCTTTTGGTATAAGCTCTTGTCTTTCATTTGCAACAGCAGTATGGAACGGAGATGATTTTAATACTGCTATTAAAAAAGCAACTTATTCCGGAATAAAAGTTGGAGGAACAGCTTTCATTACTGCTGTGCTTTCTAGTCAACTTTCAAGAGCAGGGCTTAATAGTTTGTTAGTTGGTAGTTCTGAGGCAGTAGTTGGAGTGTTAGGCTCAAAGGCTTCAGCCTTACTTGTAAATGCTTTTAGGAGTGGAACGAATATTTATGGAGCAGCTGCAATGAAGAGTGCTGCAAAACTTTTAAGGGGTAATGTTATTACTGCTGGAATTTCAGTGGCAGTCTTATCAGTGGTAGATATTACAAATATATTTAGAGGCAGAATTTCAGGCGCACAATTATTAAAAAATATAACTAATACAGCAACAACAGTTGCTGGAGGGACAGCAGGTTGGGTTGGAGGAGCAACTGCTGGTGCGGCTTTAGGCTCTGTTGTTCCCATAGTCGGAACAGTAGCAGGTGGATTTATTGGTGGACTTGTAGGCTCTTTTGCTGGTGGTACTGCTGCAGGAAAAGTTTCAAATAAAATTTTAGATAATTTTATAGAAGATGATGTAAACAAAATGATAAAAATTATAGAAAAGGAATTTTCAAATCTTGCAACGGATTATCTTTTAACTAAGGAAGAAGCAGAGAAAATAACTGATGATTTGAAAGAAGATTTAACAGCAAGTACATTAAAAGATATGTTTGCAGATGATGATAAGGAAGAATTTGCAAGAGATTTATTGCTTCCACATATAGAATATAGAGTTAAAAATAGATTGAAAATAAAATTGCCAACAGAAGAACAAATGGTAAGGGAATTAAAAATTGTATTGGAAGAAATAGCAGATAATCAAGAAAATAAATAATAATTTTATTATAAACAAAAAAATAAGGAGGAAGAAAAATGCAACAAGAATTAAAAGAAAAATTGGAAAATTTAGGTGAGAAATTTAAAAATGATTTAGATGTAATTTCATTAAAGGTACTGTGTCAAGTTCCAGCAAGTGAGGAGATAGAATTTTCTATTGTGGGAATTTTACAAAGATTAGTTGACAAATTTCCAGATGATGAAGAAATTTTAGCTTTATTACCTAAAAAAGAAAGAATTTCTTTGGAGGTCTTAATTGAAAGTTTAGAAAATAATTATCCTGGTAATATAGAGGTAATAACAGTAAAAGCCTTAGAGAATTTACCAGATGGAGAAGAAAAAGAAGCTGCAATAAAAGAATGTTTGGAAAGATTACTAGAAGAAAATTCTAGTGATGAAAATATTTTAGATTATTTAGAAATAGAAGAAAGTAAATATAAAGAAAAAAATCCAGATATGGTATTTGTAGAGGGAGGAAGTTATATTCCAAGTTTCTTTAACGAAGAAAGAAAAGTAATGGATTTATACGTAAGTAAATATCAATTAGTTCAAGAAGAATGGGAAAAGTATATGGATAAAAACCCAAGTGAATTTAAAGGTGAAAGAAGACCAGTTGATAGTGTTTCTTGGATAGAAGCATTAGAATTTTGTAATAAGATGAGTGTGGCTTATGGATTACAACCAGTTTATAAAATAGAGGAGGGAAATTTAACTAGAATAATTTATAAAAACGGAGAAGAGGTATATACGGATTTAGCAGATTTTACTAAAACTGAAGGTTATAGACTGCCAACAGAAATAGAGTGGGAATATTTTGCAAGAGGAGGAGTAGCAGTTCTTAAAAATAAAACTTTTGAAACTAAATACACAGAAAATGATATAGGAGAAATTGCTTGGTACGATGAAAATTCTGGTAAAAAAACTCATACAGTGGGATTAAAAAAACCTAATGAATTAGGTTTATATGATTGTTTAGGTAATGTGTGGGAATGGTGTTATGATACTGCAAGTGATGGTTTTAATATATCGGAAGATAAACCGTATATATATGATAATGATGAAAAATATAATAGAATAAGGGGATGCTCTTATGCTGATGAGGCTGATGAGGAATGGGATGATGATGATAATAACTATTACCAGTTTTCTGATCGTACTAAATTTTGGTCTACCGGAGAAGATGTTGGTTTCCGTATAGTAAGAACAGCGTAGTTTTTGTTTAAAGTAGAGTAGATTTTTTATCTACTCTATTTTTATAAAAGTTGTTATAATAAATAAAAAAGACAGCAAAGGGAGAAAATTATGAAAAAAATAATATTTATGATATTAATTTTAGTATCGACTTGTTTAAATGCAAATGAAAAAAATGATAAAATTATTCCCTTGAAAATGATTTCAGGAATAGAAAAAATAGAAAATTATAATACATATTGCAATGCAAGATTTGGTTTTTCTGTAGATTACCCAGCAAAATATTTTAATCGTTTACCTGAGCCAGATAACGGAGATGGAGTAATAATAGAAACAGCAGATGGAGAAGTAAGTATTTATGTTAGTGGAATGTTTAATGCTATGTCTAGAACTATATCTGAAGAGTATAACGATAGATTAGTAGAACTAGAAAATATTACATATAAGTTTTTAGGAAAAAACACTTTCACTATATCATCTAAAGATGGAAATCAAATATATTTTACCAAAGTTATTTATGATAAGAAAAAAGATTTATATGCCACATTGCTTTTTATTTATAATACTAAATACGAAAAATTTATGAAACCAATTGTAGAAAGAATGGTAAAAAGTTTTAGAGTAAGTTCTTGTCCAAGCATTTATGATTAAAGTTATATTTTTATAAAAAATCACATAATTTTATAGAAAAGTGTGAAAAAAATCACACAATTTTATAAAAAAATGTGATATAATTAAGTAGAGTCTTTTTTAAGGAGGGAATTATGAAAAGATTTATACTTAATAAATTAGTGGAATGGAAAGAAAGTAAATATAGAAAACCTTTAATTTTAAGAGGAGTAAGACAAGTTGGTAAAACTTGGATACTAAAAGAGTTTGGAAAAAATTATTATGAGAACACAGCATATTTTAACTTTGATGAAAATATAGAATACAGAGAATTTTTTAAAACTACAAAAGATATAAATAGAATATTACAAAATTTAATGTTAATTTCTGGAGAAAAAATTCTTCCTCAAAAAACACTTATAATTTTTGATGAGGTTCAAGACTGTCCAGATGTTATAAATTCTATGAAATATTTTTATGAAAATGCACCAGAATATCATATCGCTTGTGCAGGTTCTCTACTTGGTATTTCACTCGCAAAACCTTCTTCATTTCCAGTGGGTAAAGTAGAATTTTTAGATATTTACCCAATGACATTTTCAGAATTTTTAATTGCCAATGGAGATGAAAATTTAAAAAATTATCTTGATAGTATAGATAGTATAGAAAATATTCCAGAAGCCTTTTATAATCCTTTGTATGAAAAATTAAAAATGTACTATATAAGTGGTGGAATGCCAGAGTCAGTTTTGATGTGGACTGAATATAGAGATAGTGAAGCTATGATAAAAAGTTTGAGTAATATAATTTCTGCTTATGAAAAAGATTTTTCTAAACACCCAGATTTAAAAGAATTTCCTAAAATATCTATGATATGGAAATCTATTCCTTCTCAACTAAGTAAAGAAAATAAAAAATTTATATATAAGGTTGTGAAAGAAGGGGCAAGGGCAAGAGAGTATGAAGATGCTTTACAGTGGCTAGCGAGTGCAAATTTAGTTAGCAAAATATATAAAAGTACAGCACCTAGAATACCAGTTTCTGCCTATGATGATTTGGGGGTTTTTAAAATATATTTAGTTGATGTTGGTTTACTTGCGAGACTTTCGTTATTATCTCCAAGTGCATTTGGAGAAGGAAATAGATTATTTACAGAATTTAAAGGGGCATTGACAGAAAATTATATATTACAAAGTTTAATTC
>JAGYHM010000090.1 GCA_018457305.1 Fusobacterium sp.
TATCACTTTTATTTTTTTTTGTCAACATTTTTTTTCTAACTTTTTTCCTTTTTTTCTTTTTTTATAATTTTAGCTTTGAAAATAAAAGATAAATTTATTGAAGAAATTATTTTTATAAAATTTAATATTTTTTAAGTGTGAGGCGACAGAATTTACACTCTTTAAAGTGCCCCGTCGTAACCAGTTAGTAGTGAAGCGGACGAGCCAAAAAATTATTTATAAAAAATGGAACTGTTTCTAAATTTGTAACAGTTCCGTAAATTTTTTATTATTTTTTTAATCTTTCTTCTAGCTCTTTTGAAAGTTCCTCATAACCTTTTTTCCCAAGTAAAGCAAACATATTTTTTTTATAAGATTCTACTCCTGGTTGATTAAATGGATTAACTCCTAAAACATAAGCACTCACTCCACAAGCCTTTTCAAAGAAATAAATTAAATATCCTATATTATATTCATTCACCTCTGGAATATTTAAAACTAAGTTTGGAGTTCCTCCATCAATATGAGCAAGTAAAGTTCCCTCAAATGCTTTATTATTAACAAAAGATAAATCTTTTCCTGCTAGATAATTTAAACCATCTAAATCTTCTGAGACTTCATCAATAAAAATTTCTTTTTCTAAATTTTCAATATTTATAACTGTTTCAAATAAATTTCTTCTACCATCTTGAATATATTGTCCCATGGAATGTAAATCGGTTGTAAAATCTACTGATGCAGGAAAAATTCCTTTTCCATCTTTTCCTTCTGACTCTCCAAATAATTGTTTCCACCATTCAGTAATATAGTGCAATCTTGGCTCGTAATTTGTCAGTAATTCTACATTATAATTTTTTCTATATAATATATTTCTAAGAGCTACATACTTATAACAATCATTTTTATCAAATTCATTTTTATATTCTTCTCTGGCTTCTATTGCACCTCTCATAAATTTATCTATATTTAAGCCTGCAACTGCAATTGGAAGCAGTCCTACTGCTGTTAAAACTGAAAATCTTCCTCCAACATCATCTGGAATTATAAAACTTTCATAACCTTTTTCAGTTGCTAATTTTTTTAATGCACCCTTTGATGAATCCGTTGTGGCATATATTCTTTCTTTTGCTTTTTCTCCATATTTTTTTTCTAATAGTTCTTTAAAAATTCTAAATGCTATCGCTGGTTCTGTTGTTGTTCCCGATTTTGAAATTACATTTACAGAAAAATCTCTATCTCCAATAATTTCTATTAAATCTTTCAAATATTTTCCTGATATATTTTGCCCTGCAAAATATATTTCAGGACTTTTTCTTTTATTTTTAGGCAATTTATTATAAAAACTATGTGTTAAACATTCAATTACTGCTCTTGCACCTAAATAAGAACCACCTATTCCAATTACAACTAAAACCTCTGAATCATTTTTTATTTTTTCTGCACACTCTTTTATTCTCTCAAATTCTTCTTTATCATAATTAATAGGTAAATCTAACCACCCTAAAAAATCATTTCCTTCTCCTGTTTTCTCTTCCAATTTTCTTGCTGCTTCCATTACTTCACTTTTTATTTCTTCTATTTCTTTTTCAGAAATAAAATTTGAAATTTTTGAATAATCTAAACTAATTTTTCTCATTCTTTCTATCTCCTTTTTTCTAATCTATCTATTCTTTTTAATAAATCTTCTATTATTTTCTCATTTTTTTCCACTTTTTCTTTTAAAATTTCTACACTATCGTTAGCTCTTTGTAATCTTTCATTGTAAGTTGAAGTATCAAAGGCTATATTATTTAATTCATTTGAAAACTGGTTCATTAAAATTTCAAAAGTTTTTAACTCTCTTTGATTTAATTTTTCTACATTTATTTGTTCTAATATTTTTGATAAAGAATATACAAATTCATATTTTGTTATAGGTTTTTCGCCACTGAATTTATATGAGTTTTCTTTAATCACACCTTTTTCCAATAAATTATTTATAGATTTATATGCCCAATGGTCTTTTCCTATATCTTCAAACTTTTTTGTTGAAGCTTGTATCAAACTAAAAGATAAAAGATAAAGCAATATAATTTTTTTTATCATAAGTTATTCCCCTTTTTTTATTTATAAATAATTATAGCATTTTTAAATTTTTTCGTAAATAAAAAGTGCAAAAATTACTTTGCACTTTGATTTAAAATGTTGTTTCTTCATAAAAATATTGTTTTTTATCATACTTAGGATCATCTAAAATTTTCTTATATTTTTCAAAAATTTCTTTTTCTTCTTTTTCATTTTCTATCCAACCTGTATAAAATATGTCTAAAAAATTATGCCAAGTTAATATTTTTCCTATTGTAATTGTCTTTTTAAATAATAAAGGTGGAATTTTTTTTCTTTTTTTGACCACTTTTCCATTTTTATCAAAAATTTCAATTTCTCCTATATCTAAAATAAAACTATATTTCTCATTTATGATTTCCGGAATCTTATATCTATATTTAATATATGGGTCTTTATCATAAAAAATCTTTCTTTTTTCCATTTCAAAATCTTTTTTTGAAATAACATATTCCTCTCCATCAATATTCATTTTCAAATCGTTGTAAAATTTAATACCGTAATCTCTTGCTGAAATTTCAACAGATGCTGGAGAAAAATAAAAATATATACCATAAGTTTTGTCTATTCTGTTATTTATTACACTTGTATTATCACGTGTAATTTCAGTCCATCCTCCCTTTTTGTTATTAGGATCTATCAGCCCTTTCTTAACTATGGTAAATTGATTTCCTTTTGGATTATCAAGCTCACCTAACCTATCTATTTTGCCATTTTTGGTAATCCCATAAATCTCAAATTCTGTATAACTAGAAGTATAAGGTTTAAAATCATAGCCTGGCATTAAATAGGAACAACTCGTAAATATTAAAGAAAGTACTATGCTTTTTATAATTTTTTTTAGCATATTTTAAACTCCTAATAAATTTATTTTTTTAATCTCTCAATGCTAGTGGCATTAAAATATATACATAATCATCTTTATTTTCTTCATAAACTTTTACAGAAGAATTAGATTGCATCAATTCTAAAACCACGTTTTTATCTTTCGGAATATTTTGTATAAAATCAAGCAAGAATTTAATATTTAAAGATATTTTTAAATTTTCTCCCTCAAAATTCACTTCCAATTTTTCATTTATTTTTGCTATATCATTCAAGCCACTAATTTCCATTTGTCCTGCTTCAAAACTATAAGTTGCCGAGTTTTTAGTTTCGGCATTCGTTCTTGAAAAAATTAACACTCTTTTTAAAAGATGTATAAATTCATCTACTGAAATAATAAGTTTTTTATCATAAGAACTATTTATTAAAATACTTTGATAATTTGGATATCTCAATTCAACTAACTTTGTTATCATAAGCATATCTTCACAAATAAAATATAAATGATTCGCCTCTTGATAAACTTTTATATTTTTATCTCCCGCTCCCTTTAATATTTTTATGAAAGCAGAAATTGTATCTGCTGGAACACTTACTGCAAAATTCTCTATATCTTTTGAAATATTTTTAAATAAATAAGTCAATCTATAACTATCAGTTGAAACAAAGTGTAAATGCTTATAAGCACTTTCTATTCTTATAGTATTTAGAGCAATATTTTCTCCAGTATCTACTGAAAAAATAGTTTTTTCAAAAATATCTACTAATTCATTACAAGGCAATTCAAATTTTAAATTTTCTTCAGCTAAATTTATATTCTCAAAATTATTAGGATAATCCTGTGCATCAAAAACTGAAAATTCTGTATTTGAATCTTCTGTTTCTATATACATAACATTATTATCTTCAACTCTTAAAGTTATATATTCATCTTTTATTTCTTTTAAATACTCATCTAACAAATAATTATAAAATGCTACTTCTCCTGCTGATATAACTTCTTTAATTTCTATTGAAGTTTTTATTGTAGTTTCTAAATTTGTTCCACAAAAATATAATCTATTATCTTTAACTTTTACATAAACACAAGATAAAATAGGTTTAATTTTATTTTCTCTTATTGATTTTTCAACCATTCTCATTGCAGTTAAAAATTTTTGTCTATTAACTCTGATATGAATTTTTTCCATTTTATTTCACTCCTTTAAAATTTGAATTTTTCTTCTGTTCCTTTAACTAATCTATCTATATTTGTTTTATGTCTATATACAACGAAACCTCCGATAAGTAATGTCAACAAAAACATATAAATATTTTTTTCAAGAAATAATACTGCTATTGGTAAAACTATTGCTGAAATTACAGACGATAAAGATACATATCTAAAAACGGCAAGCACTGAAACAAATACTAAAAATAAAAGCAGTATTACTTTTGGAGCTAAGAATAAAAATACTCCCACAGTCGTTGCAACACCTTTTCCACCTTTAAAATTTATAAAAACTGAATAAGTGTGAGCAAGTATAGCAATAAGTCCTAAAAGTATAAGCAAATTAAAATTATCTATAAATTTTGAAGCAATATATAAAGGTAAAAATCCTTTTAAAATATCACCTATTAAAACTCCCAGTCCTAACTTCCAACCTAAAACTCTGTAAGAATTTGTTGCTCCACTATTTTTACTTCCATAATTTCTTACATCAATATTTTTAAAAAATTTTCCAAGCCAAACACCTGTCGGTATTGCTCCCATACAATAAGTTATAATTAGAAATATTAAAATTTTCATTTTTTACCCCCAAACTTTAAAACTAAATTCTAAAAAATTATAACATTTATTTTAAAACTTTTCTATAATTTTATATTTCTTCATAAAAAAAAAAGGCGACTGCGGAGATGAATCTCCAAATTTTTTTATATTGGGGCGTTGGGGCGATAGCCCCAACACCAAAAAAGGCGAGCAGACCGTTAAGGTCGTGGCGAGCCAAAAATCAAATGATAATTTTCTTAGATATAAAAAAATCTTGCAAAAAATACACAAGATTTTTTATTTTTTTTATTATACTTGTTGATATAACTTTATTTCTTTTTCAAATTCTTCTAAATCAACTTTTTCAACTTCTTGAATTTCTCCACAAACATTAACTGTTATTTTTTCTTTTCCCTTTAATTTAGAATATCTTGAAAATAATTTTTTAGCAAATTCTTTTTCTTTTTCTTCTAATTCAACATTACTTAAAATATGAGGTCCAGCAATATTTGCACTCTTTAAATAAAATTTTGCTTTATCTTTAAATTCTTGTATCTTCATATTAGAATCTTGATTTCTTCCAACAAGTAAATATCTTCCTTTATCTAATCTAAAAAATCTAGTTTCTTTAAGCAA
>JAGYHM010000006.1 GCA_018457305.1 Fusobacterium sp.
TTATTGCTGTAGCTATTCTCTCGTTGGCAATTTTTTCTTCTTCCGAAAAATTATTTCTTACTCTTATATTAAGATTTATAAGTAAGAGCTTCATCAATTCAACTTCTTCTTTTGAAATTTCTCTGTTATTCCCAAAATTATCAACCAATATACAAGCTACTTTTTTACCTCCATCAACTATGGGTAAAATTAAAAAATTATTTAAACCTATACTCTTAAAAATATCATTCCCAAAATCATATTTATAACCCTTATCATTATGAAAAATTATTTTTCTTGTCTTTAAACTGTCCCAAAATAAATTCCCTCTTTCAAATTTCGATTTTAATAAGGGCAACATATTATTTAAATCTTTTATTTGAAATTTAAAACCACCTATTCCTTGTGTATACTTATCTAAATTTGAGAAAATACTTTTATTTATAGTTAGCTTTTTGGCTGAAACAGTTTCTTTATTCTCATCATATTCTAAATAAATTGCTCTACTATAACCAAAGCCCTTGTCAGAAACTAAAGTCTTTAGTAATCTTTGAATGCTATCTGTAAAACTTTTATCTAAATCTATTGCCATAAGTAATTTTTCTATTGTTATTATTCTTTCTAAATTCTCTCTTAATTTTATATTATTATTTTTAAGTTCCTTCTCATTAGAATTTATTCTATCTAGCATAGCTTTTAATGAATTTGAAATAGTTCTAATCTCATAAACACTTTCTTCATCAGTTTCTATTAACTCTGAATTTTCATCCTTTTCTAGTCCTATTTTTTTTGTAACATCTGCTAAATTACTTAGAGGCATCAATAATTTTGCAAATATCTTTGTGCAGAAAGCTGCACTTATAACTACTGCTAAAAGACATACAGCAAGTATAGTTGTTGCAAGCATATATTTCACTGCTAAATAGCCCTCTTTTGATATTGCCACACCTATATAGCCACTATAAAGTCCATTTTCATCTTTTAAAGGAACTGTTCCTATATAAAATGCTTCTCCCTTAAATTTTTTCTCAAAAAAATAGTAATTAGATTTTGATATTTTCTTTACTCTTTTATTTCTAACATTTGAAAAAGATAGCTTTTGTTTCTCTTTTAGTAAATTGTTTAATTCTCCATATACATAATTCCCTTCAGATAAAATAAATATTTTACTATCTTTGCCAAGTTCTGCGTATTCTTTTATTTCTTGAATCCCATAATTACTTATAGGAATAGTCAAAAGTACATAATTTCTCTTCAAAGAATTTCCCCATCTATATGGTTGTATAATTCTTACATATAATTCGTCTTTAGTTCCAGTATAAAAATATTCATTATCTTTTCTCAATGTCTTTAAATTAGGAACTAGCCTTCCCTTATTTATAATATCAGACTTTATTTTTTTATTTCCACTATCTCCTATTACAAAGCCTTTTGATGAAATAATTTGAACATAAATATTTCCATATTTTAAATAAGAAGTTGCTTTCATTTGAGAAACTATAACATCTGCTAAATTATTTTGTACTTCTATTTTATCAATATCTTTAATTACTAGATTAAGTCCGTTAGAAGTTGAACTATATAAATCATCTCTTGTTCTCTCTATAGAATTTATATACGCCTTACTCAAAAAAGAAATTTTTTCTCTTGAACTATCTAATAATCTAATATTTATTTCACTAAAAACTATAAGTCCAAATATGGCTGCAAAAATTGTAGAAATCAAAATCAGTGCTATTCCATTGTGAAAAATTATTCTTAATAAAAGAGAATCTCTTTTTATAGCCATCTGCTACTCCTTGTTATATACCTTTTCTTGTTAAGCCAACTCTACCTCTATTTTTATCTACATCTTTAATTTTTACCTTTATTATTTGCCCAACAGACAAAACTTTACTTGGGTCATCTATAAATTTTTCTGATATTTCTGAAATGTGTATTAAGGCATCATTTTTTAATCCTATATCAACAAAAGCTCCAAAATTAACTACATTTCTAACTGTTCCTTCAAGTTCCATTCCGACAGTTAAATTATCAATATTTAAAATATCAGATTTCAATAAAGGTTTTTCAAAATCTTCTCTTGGATCTCTTCTGTCTTTTAATAAAGCCTCGTAAACATCTTTTACAGTTTCAAGTCCAAAAGAATTTTTTTCAGCAAAATTTTTAAAATTAAAAGATTTCAATTTTTCTCTTGCTTTACTCCTATCTTTATCATAAGTTTCTAAATCAAAATTTATTTCTTTTAAAATTGCTTCTCCTATATGATAAGATTCTGGATGAATTACTGTATTGTCTAGCAAATTTTCTCCATCAGGAATTACTAAGAAACCTGCCATCTGTTCATAAGATTTTGCTCCCACTCCCTTAACTTTCATAAGCTCTGCTCTATTTTTAAAATTTCCATTTTCTTTTCTATAATCAACAATATTTTTTGCCACTGTCTTTTTTATTCCAGAAATATGAGAAAGTAAAGCCCAAGAAGCAGTATTAAGATTAGCACCAACATTATTAACAACATTCGTTATTACATTATCAAGAGATTCATCTAATCTTTTTTGATTTACATCATGTTGATACATTCCAACACCTATTGATTTTGGGTCTATCTTAACGAGTTCTGCAAGAGGGTCTTGTATTCTTCTTCCAATTGAAATTGCTCCTCTTACTGTAACATCTAATTTAGGAAATTCTTCAGCTGCAATTTTTGAAGCTGAATACACAGAAGCCCCTGCTTCATTAACTATTAAATATTTTACTTTTAATTTTTCTTCTCTTATTATATTTGCAACAAAAACCTCTGTTTCTCTTGAAGCGGTCCCGTTTCCAATAGTAACAATATCTATATCGTATTTTTTTACTAAATTCAAAAATTCTTTTCTAGCAGCTTCTAATTGTTTTGGATTATGCATAGCTTCAACCAAATAAAAAACCGTATTTTCTCTATAAAAACCAAATTTATCTATTACTGCTACCTTACAACCTGTTCTATATCCTGGGTCTAACGATAAAATATTTTTTTCGTGTAATGGTGCTTGAAGTAATAAATTTTTTAAATTTTCTTTGAATACTAAAATTGCTTCTTCTTCTGCCTTATCTGTCAATATATTTCTAACTTCTCTTTCTATTGACGGTGCAATAAGTCTTTCAAAAGAATCTTTTATAATCTCTTTATAAATTTCAATTAAATCTTTTTTGGGAAATTCCCCAAGTAAAACAGCATCTACTTTTTCTCTATCTGCCTCTTCTAAATTTAAAGAAACTTTTAAAATATTTTCTTTCTCTCCACGATTTACTGCAAGTACTCTATGTGAAGGGATTTTATTTATTTTTTCAGAATATTCATAATAATCAGAATAAACTTTTTTCTCGTCTAATTCTAAAGATTTTTTTGTAGTTTTAGATTCTAAAATACTATATTTCAAAAATAATTCTCTTATTCTTTCTCTGTACTCTGCCTTTTCTGAAATATCTTGTGCAATTATAAGCATTGCTCCTTCTTTAGCTTCCTCTATCGTTTCTACTTCTTCTGTTAAAAACTCTTGAGCCTTTTCATCTATCTCTAAAATATTTTTTGCTTCATAGAAAAATTTTGCCAAGTCTTCTAAACCTTTTTCTTTTGCAACATCTGCCTTTGTTTTCTTTTTCTTTCTATAAGGAAAATAAATATCTTCCACTTCTTGTAAAATTTCTGCATCTTCAATTTGTTTTTTTAATTCTTCTGTCAACTTATCTTGTTCTTCAATAAGCCTTATAACTTCTTCTTTTCTTTTTTCTAAATTTCTCAAATAGTTTATTCTTTCTAAAATATTTCCTATTTGTACTTCATCTAAATTTCCAGTAACCTCTTTTCTATATCTTGATATAAAAGGAACTGTTGCTCCTTCATCCAAAAGATTTACTGTATTTGTTACTCTTTCCACAGGAATTTTTAAATCTCGTGAAATAATATTTATAATTTTTTCCACTCTCATCACCCTTACATAAATAATTAGTCATTCTATTATAACACTTTTTCTTTTTTATAGATAATTTTTTTTAGGGGTGTCAGGGCGAGAGTCCCGACCAAAAAGAGGAACAGAGCGTAAGCTCGTAGCGAGCCAAAAAATTAGGGCTGTTTTAAAATTTTAACAGCCCCTCTTAACTAACAATATAATTTTTATTTTTAAGCACCTAAATATGCTTTTTTTACTTCTTGATTGTTTAACAAATCTTTAGCTTTTCCTTCTAATATTATTTTCCCTGTTTCAATTACATAAGCCCTATCTGAAATTGAAAGAGCCATCTTAGCATTTTGTTCAACCAAAAGAATAGTAGTTCCCATTTCATTTAATTTTTTAATTACATTAAAAATTTCTTTTACAAAAAGAGGAGCAAGTCCCATAGATGGTTCATCTAAAATCAATAATTTTGGCCTACTCATAATTGCTCTTCCCATAGCTAGCATTTGTTGTTCTCCACCAGACAGTGTTCCTGCTAATTGATTTTTTCTCTCAGCCATTCGCGGAAAAATAGAATAAAATTCTGCTCTATCTTTTTCTTTATTTTCGTTTGTATCTTTTATAGTATATTGCCCTAGTTTTATATTATCTACAACTGATAAATTTTTAAAAACTCTTCGTCCTTCAGGAACTTGTGCTATACCCAATTTACAAATATCATTAGGTTTTTCTTTCATTATATCTTTTGAACGAAAAGATATTGTGCCTTGTTTAGCCCTTATAAGGCCTGAAATAGTTTGTAAGGTTGTTGTCTTCCCAGCTCCATTTGCACCAATTAAAGAAACAATTTCTCCTTCTTTAACTTCTAAAGAAATTCCTTTTAAGGCGTGAATATTATCATAAAATACATGTAAATTTTCAATTTTTAATATTGCTGACATTATTTTTCAACCTCTCCTTCTCCAAGCTCATCATCAGTATCTTCTCCAAGATAAGCAGCCACTACTTTTGGATTATTTATAACTTCTGTTGGCACTCCACTTGCTAAAACTGTTCCGTGATCTAATACTACTAACTTTTCACATATTCCTAAAACTAATTTCATATCATGCTCGATCAATAAAATAGCAATTCCAAAAGTATCTCTAATTAGTTTTATCGTTTGCATTAGTTCTTCCGTTTCTGTTGGATTCATTCCAGCAGCAGGTTCATCAAGCAATAATAATTTAGGATTAGTTGCCATTGCTCTTGCTATTTCTAATTTTCTTTGTTCACCATAAGGTAAATTTCCAGCTGCCTGCTCCGCATACTTATCTAAATTAAAAATTTTTAATAGTTCCATAGATTTTTTTCTAATTTCTTTTTCTTCTTTCCAATAGCTAGGTGATCTAAACATTCCAGATAACATTCCGTACTTCATATTAAAATTATGAGCCACCATTACATTATCTAACACTGTTAAGTACTTAAATAAACGAATATTCTGAAAAGTTCTAGCTAAACCATTTTTTACTAAAGTCGCCGTTGAAGAATTTTTAATTAAATTTCCATCAAAATAATATTCTCCAGAAGTAGAATTATAAACTCCAGTCAATATATTAAAAATTGTCGTTTTCCCTGCTCCATTTGGACCAATAAGACCTACCAAATCATTTTCAAAAATTTCTAAATTGAAATCAGAAACTGCTTTTAAAGCTCCAAATTGAATTGATATATCTTTTGCTGCTAAAATTGGATTTCTATTTGGCATCTTATTGGCCTCCTTTTTTAAATTTTTTTTCTATCCAGTTCAAAACTTTACTTAACTGAAATTCATTTCTACCTAATAAACCTTTTGGTCTAAATATCATCATAAAAATTAGTATAAGTGAATATAATATCATTCTGTAATCTGCAAATTCTCTCAACATTTCTGGTAAAAAAGTCAGTACTATTGCTGCGAGTATAGAGCCTGTAAAGCTTCCCATTCCTCCTAAAACAACCATAACTAAAATATTGATAGAATAATTATAATCAAATTGTTTTGCTCCAAGTATTCCTAAATTATGTGCATAAATCCCTCCTGCAATTCCTGCAAAAATTGCAGAAAGTGTGAAAGCAAATGTCTTATAATATGTTGTATTTATTCCTGAAGCCGAACTTGCAATCTCATCCTCACGAATCGCTAAAACTGCACGACCATGACGACTGGTCATAATAGAATACATTAGTATAACTGAAACAACCATAATCCAATAAATTATATGAAAATTATTGACCCTGGGTATTCCTCTCAAACCTTGAGAACCACCAGTAAAATCAAAATATTCAATTAAAACTCTTATAATTTCTCCGAACCCCAATGTAATAATTGCTAAATAATCTCCGTTTAATCTAAGGGCAGGTATTCCGATTATTATTCCTACTATTCCTGCTACTATTCCACCTATAATAAGTGCAACAATGTAATTAGGTATTCCTGATAAGATTGCTGATTTTGATACTAAAGCTGCTGTGTAAGCTCCTACTGACATAAAACCAGCATGTCCTATTGTAATTTGCCCCAAACATCCTACTGTTATATTCAAACTTACTGCTAGAATAACATTGATACATATTAAAATTAAAACACTCGTTTGATATCTTGAAAATACAGAAGAGTTAACCATACTTCCAAGAAAAATATAAAGCCCTAGTAAAAGAAGAAAGCAAACAATATAATTTATTTTTTTATTTTTATTCATAAATTTACACCTTCTCCTTTAAATTTTTTCCTAAAATTCCAGTTGGTTTAACCAACAAAACTAATATTAAAATACTAAATACAAATGCATCTGCTAACTGTGAAGAAAGATAAGCTCTTGTTAAACTTTCAACTATACCTAAAATAAATCCTCCTATTACTGCTCCAGGTAAAATTCCTATCCCTCCCAAAACAGCTGCTATAAATGCTTTTATTCCCAACATAGAACCCATTAAAGGCTGAACTTGAGGATAAGCAGAAACATATAAAATAGACGCTATTGCTGCTAAACCACTTCCAATAGCAAAAGTCAATTGTATGCTCATATCAACATTTATTCCCACCAACATTGCTGCACCATGATCTTCTCTTGTTGCCAACATTGCTTTTCCGTGTTTTGTATTTTTCATAAATAAATGCAAACCAATAGAAAGTATTAAAGTTATTAAAATTGTAACGACACTTCCATAATTTAATTGTAACCCAAATAACGATACTGAAGTTTGTTCAAATACTTTTGGAAAAGGTCTGGTATTTGGTGTAAAAAGTTTCATAAATAAATTTTCTAATAAAAGACTTACACCAATTGCCGTAATTAAATTAGAAATTCGTGGTGATTTTCTAAGTGGTCTATAAGCAATTTTTTCTGTCAACATTCCTAAAAGTGCACATAATATTACTGTGGGAAGAATTGTGGCCCAAATAGGAAGACCAAATCTTCTAAAAATTGGAATACTAAAAAGAGAAATATATGCTCCAACCATTATAATATCTCCATGAGCAAAATTTATAAGTTGTGCTATTCCATAAACCATTGTGTATCCAAGTGATACCAAAGCATAAATACTTCCTATTTGTAATCCATTGATAATCTGTAATAAAAATTCCATAAATTTTACTCCTTATCTAAAAATATTTTTTTCTTATTTTAATACAGAATCAAATTTATATTGTCCATCTTGAACTTTTATTATTGTAACCGCTTTTACAGGATTATTTTTTTCATCAAAAGTAAGGCTTCCAGTTACTCCATCAAAAGAAATATTTTTTAATTCTTTTGTGATTGCTTCTTTATCTGTATTTCCTGCTGCTTCCATAGCTTGTTTTAATAAATACACTGCATCATAAGAAAGTGCAGAGAAAGCTGATGGATCTTCTTTATAAGTTTCTTTATATGCTTTTACAAAATTTTGAACTTTTTCGTTGCTATCTTCTAAAGAATAATGATTTGTAAATAAAGCTCCATCTAACACGCCGTAAGAAGAACTATCTAATGCTTTTGTAACTCCATCCCATCCATCAGGGCCTATAAATTGTGATTTTAATCCAAGTTCTCTTGCTTGTGAAGCTATTAAAGCATCTTGTTCATAATAATCAGGTATTACTAAAACATCTGGATTTAAAGGTAAAATTTTAGTTAACTGTGCTCTAAAATCTTTATCTCCATCAGAATATCCTTCTTGGGCAAGTATTTTTATTCCATTTTCTTCTGCTTTTGCAACAAATGCTTTTGCAACACCATCTGAATAATCACTTGAATTATTAACTAAAACTACTGCTGTTTTTGCATTTAATTTTTTAGATGCTAGATTAGCTAATACTTCTCCTTGATATGGATCTGTAAAACAAACTCTAAAAACATTTGATCCAGCTTCTGTTATATTAAATTGAGTTCCAGTAGGTGTAATCATTGGAAGTTTATCTGCTGCTGCTAATTCTGCAACTGCAACTGATGGTTTTGAAGTTACATCCCCGATTAAAGCAACCATTCCCCAATCAACTAGACGATCATAAGCTGTTACTGCTTCAGTAGTATCTCCTTTTTCATCTAATAAATTTAATTCTATTTTCTTTCCTAATATTCCTCCATTTTTGTTTATTTCCTCAACTGCTAATTTTGTTCCATTAGTTGCACTAACCCCATAAACTGCAACTGGTCCTGTTAAAGGTCCCATTGCTCCAACTTTAATTACATTTTCTGCCTCTGCATCACTTGAAGCTTTTCCTCCACCACAAGCTACCAAAGATAAAGTACACAAAGATAACGCTAACACCGATAAAAACTTTTTCATAATTTTTTCCTCCTATATAATTTTTAATTTTTTGCTTCTAAAACTTTTAAAACTGTATTTATTTATACTACTCCTATCCTCCTTTCTTAGTATTGAATAAAAAAGTAAGAAAAAACAGCCTTATTAGGCTGCTTTTAATTTATATAAATTTATTTTTATATTTTTCTTATAAAATTCTATAAATTTATTTTCCTATAAAGAGCTGCTGCCTAACTAGATTTTTATTAGTATGTAAAAAAGTATTGATTAAAATGACTTCAATAATCAATATGCTAATAATTATGTTAATAATTGTTAAGTTAGTTAGTGTAAACATTCCTCTCTCCTTTTTTGTTCATTTTTTTAATACTATCATACTTAATTTAAAAAGTCAACTTTTTTTCTAAAATTTTTTTTAAATAATTTTTAATTGTATATCAAATTCAAAATAAAATTTGACGATATTATTTGACTTATATGTAATTTAGTGTATACTTATAGGGTATTTTAAATTTAACAGCTATTTATAATTTTATATAAAAATTTTATACAAAAAGAAATTATACGAAAAAATTCTGTAATTTTTTCATACTTTGGAGGTGAATTATGTATAATAAAAAATTTATAACTTTACTAACTTTTATTTTTATAAGTATTTTTTCATATTCTGATGAAGTTTCTGATAAATACTATAGTTTAAATCTAAAAAATAAAATTAGTTTTTCTGCTTTTAAGAGTGCTATTAAAAATTATAACCGTTTTCATAAGAAGAGAGATAATATAATTACTATTGTTGACTTTACAAAGCCTTCGTCTGAACAAAGACTTTATGTCATTGACTTAATAAGAAATAAAATTTTAATTTCTTCTCATGTAAGTCATGCTAAAAGAACAGGAAATAAATATGCAAAATATTTTTCTAACAGACCCGGCTCTGAAAAAAGTTGTGTTGGTACTTTTCTAACTGGAAATATTTATAAAGGAAAAAACGGAGCTTCTTTAAGACTTCATGGTTTAGAAAGAGGAGTTAACAACAATGCTTATAGAAGAACTATTGTTGTGCATGGTGCAAGCTATGCCACTCCTAGTTTTGCTCGTAAAGTCGGTAGATTAGGAAGAAGTAAAGGTTGCTTTGCTGTCCCAAATTTTTTAAATAAAAAAATAATTAAAACAATAGTGGGTGGCTCTGTTTTCTATGTTTATGCTAAATAATAAAAAGATTTAAAATAAAAAACGATTGAAGATTTATAAAATATTTCAATCGTCTTTTTTATTATTATTAAAATTTTAATTTTTTGTATTTTTTATTCTGTAATTCCATATTTATTCATTAAATATGTCTTAGCAACTTGTGGGAATAAAGCATAAGTTAAAACATCTTCTTCTGTTTTTGCAAATGCTTTACTTTCCTCAACTAATTTATCGTATTCTGGTTCTAATTTATCGGCTGGTCTACCCATAAATACTTCTTCGTTCATTATTATTTTTTGTTTAATTTCTTCTTCTACTGGTACAGGACTTTTTCCATATAATCCTCTTACATAATTTTTAATTTCATTAGGAACCAATTTATATCTTGCTCCAGTTAAAACATTAAACACTGCTTGTGTCCCAACCATTTGACTAAGTGGAGTTACTAGTGGTGGGTAACCTAAATCTGCTCTAACTCTTGGAATTTCTCTTAAAACTTCTTCGTATCTATGTTCTGATTTTTGCATTTTTAATTGAGATAATAAATTAGATAACATTCCTCCCGGCAATTGATACTCAATTATGCTTGGCTCTACCATCAATGCTATTGGATTTAATGTCCCATCTTTTATATATTTATCTCTGATAGGTTTAAAATATTCTGCTATTTCTTTTAAAGTTTCTAAATCAAAACCTGTTTCTCTTTGAGTTCCTGCCAAAGCTCTAACTAAAGTTTCAGTAGGTGGTTGAGATGTTCCACCAGCAAATGGTGAAATTGCAGTATCTATTATATCTGCTCCTGCTTCAACAGATCTCAAATAAGTCATGCTTGCAAGTCCTGCTGTTGAATGAGTATGAACTTCCAACGGAATATCTAAAACTGATTTTAAAGTTTTAACTAAATCATAAGCAACTTCTGGTAATAAAATTCCAGACATATCTTTTATTGCAATAGAATCTGCTCCCATTTCTTGCATTTCTAATGCTAAATTTTTATAATATTCAATAGTGTGAACAGGACTTATAGTATAACTTATTGCAAGTTGAGCATGTCCACCATATTTTTTAGTTGCTAAACAAGCTGTTTTTAAATTTCTAACATCATTTAAGGCATCAAAAATTCTAATTATATCTATTCCGTTTTCAATAGATTTTTGTACAAACTTATCTACAACATCATCAGAATAATGACGATAACCTAATAAGTTTTGTCCTCTTAAAAGCATTTGAAGTTTTGTATTTTTTGCTCTTTTTTTAATTTCTCTTAATCTTTCCCAAGGGTCTTCATTTAAAAATCTTACAGCAGCATCAAATGTTGCTCCACCCCACATTTCTAAAGAATGATACCCAACTTTATCCATCTTTTCTATTATTGGTAACATCTCTGCTGTTGACATTCTAGTTGCCATAAGAGATTGATGTCCGTCTCTCAAACAAGTTTCCATTACTTTTATTTTTTCCAAAATATTTACCCCCTCATTAAATTTTTAATTTTTATAAATTAAAATTATTTTTTATTTTTTAGATTTTCTATAAAAAAATTTTTTCTTAATATATTATACAATATTTTTTACTATTTTCATAAAAAATTATTTTCTTTCTTTTATAAAAAATAAAAACTGATTAAGACACAAATCATTCTTAACCAGTTTTACTTTAATTTATTTAATTTATTTTATCTCTTTTAAAATCCACTCTATTATTTTTTCTTCAGTCCAATTTGCTGAAGAATTTTCTATGAAAAAATCTTGAGCTTTTATAACTTTTAAATTTTTATCAACTTTTCTACAACCACGATGACAGCCATTTAAAATCAAATAATCATAACCTGTTTCTATTTCTTCCAGTAATTCTTTAAGTTTTTCATATACTTCTACTCTTTGATACAGTGGATTACAACCTCCACAAAATATTATTTTCATAAACTAAAATTCTTTCTATTTTCTATTAAGCATCTGCTTCATCTGTTTTTTTATTTACTTGTAATAATAAGAATAATAAAATTCCTACTCCAAGTCCCCAAGCTGCACCTTTTATAACTATTACTGCTCCCATTACTCCAGCAATACCCATATCTAATTTATCTTTACAAATCATCATTGCAAGTCTTGTACAAACAAATCCTTGAACAAGCAAAGTTAAAGATAAAGCAACTGGTAATGTTGGCTTAACTAATGCAACAATTGGAGCTATCATAACACAAAGAAAAGTTGTCCAACGGAAAGTTCCTACTCCACTGTAAACAGATTCCATAGATACTTTTTTAATTGGAGTTGTTCCATAAGTAGCACAACAAGTAACACTTCCCTCTCCTGTTCTTACTTCTTCTCCATTTTCATCTAATTCAACTTCTTTATATCTTTCAAAAACTGCTGCTGATACTGCTGCCCATAAAGGTCCACATAATGGTACATAAGGAACGAAGAAACCTTGAATTAAATTTCTAATTCCACTAATTAAGTTAGATCTATTTGAGTTAAAATCTATTGTTTCATCTGTTCTGATTTCATCAGCTTCTTTTAATAATTCTCCACTTGTTACAAAATCTCCAAATGCAATAATATAAACCATAATTGCCATTGGAATTGCTTTTACAAATAATTCCACTCTTGGGAAACCAACACCAAATACACTTACTTGATTTAAAATATTTGAAAATTCTGGAATTTTTATTAAACTATCAAATGTTATTTCTGGGAATGGTAATTCTCCAGCCAAAGGTGCTATTATAATACTTGCAAATATTGCAGGAAGCATTCCATATTTACCGAAAGCATCTATAATTTTACTTTTCTTTCTCATTGCTTTAAATCTTTCTGAGAATAGTAAGAAGAATGATAAAATTGTTCCGATTGCTATTGAATAAGGAAATAAATTAAAACGTCCTATTTTTCCACCAAATTTTTCTGTTGCAAATTCTCCAATAATTGCTGCTGAACCTGCTCCTAATAAAATTCCTGATTTTATTGAATCTGGTACTACTCTCATCAATTTTCTTGCAAGTCCTGTCCCTCCCATAAATAAGAATATCACCGCAACTAATAATTGAAGAGCTATCAATGCTTGTATTCTTTCTGGTCCCATTGGAAATATAGTTAAATAAGCTACTGTTAATGGGATAGATGGTGTTATCCAACCTGGAACAACTGGATCTCCCAAAACAGAGTGTAAATTATATAATAATCCATTAACTATAACCATAGACCAAGCAAGTTCATAAGGTATTCCTAAAACTCCTGTTAATAATGGAATTGCACCTAAACAAGTTGCACACATAAGAATTGCTTGCAATGCCTCTGAACTTTCAACTCTATAATGTAAAAATGGTAATCTTACTCTAAAAACCCCAAAGTTCCAACATGGTTGTTCTTTCCCAGGTTCTCTTGTATAAATTTGCATAACATTTCCTCCTCATATTTTTAATTTTTTCTATTTTTTATAAAACTCCAAATTTTTCAGTTGCTTGCTTAGTAAGTTCTTCTCTAAAGTCTGGATGAGCTATTGCAATTAATGCTTTTGCTCTTTCTCTTAAAGTTTTTCCTTTTAAATGAGCAATTCCATATTCTGTAATAACATAATCTACATCATTTCTTGAAGTAGTTACTGTTGCACCTTCATCTAATTTAAAAACAATTTTTGAAACTTTTCCCTTAGCTGCTGTTGAACCAAGAGCAATTATAGATTTTCCACCTTTTGACATTGAAGCCGCTCTTACAAAATCTACTTGTCCACCAGTTCCACTGAATTGTTTATGTCCCATACTTTCTGAGTTTACTTGTCCCATTAAGTCAACTTGTATTGCAGAATTAACAGAGATTAAATTATCATTTTGTGCAGCAATAAATGGGTTATTAACATAATCTACTGGGTGTAATTCAACTTCAGGATTATTATGAATATAATCATAAAGTTTTTTTGTTCCCATTAAGAAAGTAACAATAGATTTTCCAGAATTTAAAGTTTTCTTTGCATTTGTAATAACTCCTGCATTAACTAAATCTACTACTCCGTCAGAAATCATTTCAGAGTGAATACCTAAATCTTTTTTTTCTTTTAAGAAAGATAAAACTGCATCTGGTATAGCCCCTATTCCTAATTGAAGTGTATCTCCGTCGTTAATTAAACTTGCACAATATCCTCCAATTTTCTTTTCTAATTCTCCTATCTTAGGTGGTTGTAATTCTATAAGTGGACTATCATGTTCTATAATGCAATCGATATCATTTATATGAACAAAGCAGTTTCCTAATGTTCTAGGCATATTTTTATTTATTTGTGCTATAACAATTTTTGCATTCTCAGTTGCTGCCTTTGTATAATCACAAGAAAGTCCATAACTACAATATCCATGTTCATCTGGTGCTGAAACTTGTATTAATGCAACATCTGGCTCTACTGACGCCCCCTTTTGAAATAATCTTGGAATTTCAAAGAAAAATGATGGAGTAAAATCTCCGTAATAACTATTTGATGAAGTTCTAGTTCCTGCTCCAACAAATAGAGCATTGTGTCTAAAATGTTCTCTATTTTCTTCTAAAGCATATTCACTTTTACCCATTGCAACCATATGAACTATTTCAACATTTTTAAAAAGTTCTTTGTTTGCAACCAATTCATTTACTAAAATTGTAGGCTCTGCACAGGCATGACCTACTGCTACCCTGTCATTACTTTTTATTTTTTTTATTGCATCACTTGGAGTACATAATTTTGCCTTATAATTTTCTTTCCAATTTAACATATAAAGCTCTCCCTTCTTTTTTTATTTATATAAATTTGTTTTTTTCTAAATTAATTTTTCTAATTTTTTCTTAATAGATTTTTTGCAAAATCAAAAAGTTCATTTGATACACCACTATTTACTTGTATATTTTTTATTTCTGGAAAATTTTCCCAAAGTTTTATCTTAATTAAATTATCAATTGTATCTATTGAATGTGGACAAGTACAACATTGTCCCATCAACCTAAGTTGTAAGTCTTTATTCATTTCATCATAAGATTCTAATTCAATACTCCCGCCATGATCATTCAAATATGGAAAAATTTCTTTTTCCAAAACTTCTTGTATTTTTTCTATTCCTCTTTCCATAAAATTATTCTCCTTTATAATTAAATCTTATATGAAATTTTATTTTTTTTAATTTTTTTACTTACTACAAATCAATAAATTTTATTTTATATCTAAAGAAATTATAATCTGATTTTTCTTAGAGATTCTTGAATCGTGAAACTATTCTTACAAGCTCTTAGATGCTTTTGCATAGCAAAAGTATGGGCTCGCCACGGGCAAAGCCCTGCTCGCCTTTTATGTCGGGGCTATCGCCCCGACACCCTCTTAAAAAAATTTATAAAAATAATTTTTAGGGGATGTAGGGAGCAGCACCCACGAGGAAGCGAACGCAGTCTCCCTTTATTTATTAAAATAAATTATTTATCAATATCTAAAATATCTTTTACTAATTGTTTTTTCATTTCTAAGTTAGATTGTCTGCTTATCATAATTCTTTGAGCTTGAGGAGAACCTGCACCATGTAAAGATTCTGTTCTATATCCTACTGCTGCTGTTCCTAATGTCATATTTTCAATAAATCTTAAAACTTTCATTCTATTTAGTGTAGGAACTCCCTCTACACCTCTAAAATATTTTTCAACATAATGTCCAATTTCTGGTGATTTAAAATCTGCTTCTGAAGGTAGAGTTACCATAACTCCTCCAGCTATATCTTCTGCTAATCTTGCAATCTCATAAGGGAATCTTGTAACATTTTGTTTACATACATTTGCAAGTAACATATCTATTTCATAAGAACCCGCTGGTGTTTGATGTCCTTCTGCAGAGCAAGCAATTCCACAAGAATACATAGTTTCATTCAAGTGAACCATTTCTATAATTTTATCTTTAACATGAGATGCTTTTTTTGCTCCATTATAATCTGCAATTAAAGCTGTTGCTCCAATTAAAACATCTCCAACACCTGTTTTACATCCTCCATAACTTTGTCTATGATATCCAGCAAATCTTTCTACTAAACTTCCTGAAAATTCATATTCTCCACACATAAATATTCTTTCATTTGGAACAAATACATCATCAAATATTACTAATGCTTCGTGTCCTCCAAATTTAGGGTTTCCTGAATCTAATTTTCCGCCTTCTAATTTTCTTGCATCACAAGATTGACGACCATAAATCATTTTTATTCCTTTTGTATCTACAGGAACTGCAAATGCAACAGCATAATCTTTATCTTCTTCTCTCATAGAAATTGTAGGCATTACTAAAACTTCATGTGAATTTACCATTCCAGTTTGGTGAGCTTTTGCTCCACGAACTACTATTCCATCTTCTCTTCTTTCAACTATATGTAAAAACATATCTGGATCTGGTTGTTTAGATGGAGGTAGACTTCTGTCTCCCTTAGGGTCTGTCATTGCTCCATCAACTACATAATCTTTTTCTTGAATATATTTTAAGAAATTCACTAATCTTTCATGATAATTTGTTCCTAATGCTTTATCCATGTCATAAGTCGTGCTATAACAAGCATTAAAAGCATCCATTCCAACGCATCTTTGGAAACAAGAAGCTGTTTTTTGTCCTAATAATCTTTGCATTTTTACTTTATTTTTTAAATCTTCTGTACTTTCATGAATATGAGCAAAACGATTTATTTTTTCACCAGTGAATGGAGAAATTGTTGTCATTAAATGTTCATACTCAGGTTTTTGAGCCAATTCATAAGTCATCTTTACTGAATTTAAAGATGGTCTTATTATTGGGTCATCTACTGGATTTTCAATTCTTTTTCCAAACAGATAAACTTCCATGTTTAACTTTCTTAAACTTTCTTCGTATTGTTCCGCAGTCATCAATGCCATAAAAATCACTTCCTTAAAATTAGTTTTTTGGTATAAAATACCTTCTACTAATATATAAGCAAATTCTGTGCCAATAAATTTTATAAATAAAAAATTACTTTAAAAAAATTAAAAAATCTCCCTTAAAAATATAAATCAAATTTATACTTTTTTATTTTTTTAGAATAAAAATAAATAATAAAAAATTTTATTGTTGCATTTTTGCATAAAAAAATATGCAACGATGTTGCATATTTGCAAATAATTGTTTTTTTGCACAAGTTTATTTTTCTTGTAATTTTCTTGTTATTGTACTTGGATTAACATCTAAATGTTCCGCTACTTTTCTTTGAGATTTCAATTCTCTCATTAATTTTTCAATAACTTCTCTTTGAAATTCAGTCGTGGCATCTTTTAAATTCATTTTATAATATCTTTCATCACATTTTTTGCAGATTATTGTCGTTTTACTATCATAAGTTATTTCCTGCCTATTCAACAATTCATTTGGAAGTATATTTGCTTTTATTTCTTCCTCTTGAGATACAACAACCAACTGCTCCACAATATTTTTTATTTCTCTAATATTTCCCGGCCAATTATATTCCATAAAATATTTAAAAACATTTTCTGAAATTCTTTTGTCAAGTCCATAAGTCTTATTAAATTGCTTTAAAAAATTCATAGCAATCAAGACTATATCTTCTTTTCTTTCTCTAATTGGAGGCAAACAAACTTTAACAACATTTATTCTGTAATACAAATCTTTTCTAAATTCATTTTTTTCAACAAGAGATTTTAAATTTTTATTAGAAGCAGTAATTATTCTAACATCAATAGGAATAGGCTTGTTTCCTCCCAGTCTAATTACATAACCTGTTTCTAAAACTTTTAATAATTTTACTTGCATATCTAAGGGAAGTTCTGAAATCTCATCTAAAAATAAAGTTGAATTATTTGCTAATTCAAATAAACCTTTTTTTCCATTTTTATCTGCACCAGTAAAAGTTCCTGCCTCATAGCCAAACAATTCAGACTCAATTAAATTTTTAGGAATAGCTCCACAATTTACCTCAATAAATCTTTCATCTTTTCTAAGACTATTTTCATGAATTTTTTTTGCCATATAACTTTTTCCTGTTCCAGTTTCTCCCTCTAACAAAATAGAAGTGTTGAACTTCGCAGTCATCTCTAACATATTTAAGATATTCAACATATCTTTATTATTTGTAATAGCCTCTTTTTTTTCTTTTTGTTTTATAAAATCTAATTCTTTTTTATATTTTTCAGCCAACTCTTTTGTTCTTTTAAACTGTTGCTCCATTCTTTCTAATTCACGCATATCTCTTACGTTTGTAACGACATAAACTATTTCACCTTTTTCGTTAAATACTGGAGAACTTGTTACAAATATAGATTTCCCTGATTTTAATTTTTGACTAATTGTTATTTTTTTTCTGCTTCTTATTGCACTCAAAGAACCGCTCTCATCAAAAAGTCCTTCTTCAACCAAAGTTTCCATATTTTTACCTTGTAAATCTTTTATCGATAAGCCTGTCAATTCTTCGTAAGCCTTATTTATAAAAATTGTATTTCCTTTACCATCTGTAACATATATACCATCATAAGAAGCTTCAACTATTCTTTTAAAAATATTGCAAAAATTTTCTCCCATTTTTATTCTCCTCAATCATATTTCTATTTAATTTCTCATTTTTTTATAAATACACTTTTCTCTGTCTAGAAGAAAAATATCCCAATTCTTTTCTATACTTTGTGATAGTTCTTCTCGCTACTGAATACTTTAATTTTTTTGTTATTTTTTCAGCCAACTGTAAATCACTAAGTGGTCTTTTTTTATCTTCTTCTTCTAACAACTTTTCAATCATTTCTTCAACTAATTTTCTTTCTTCTGAATAACAAAACAGTGCTTTAAAAGAGGTTATCCCTTGCTCAGTCCATATATATTTATTTTGTATCGCTCTTGAAATTGTTGATATACTTAAATTTAATTTTTCTGCTATTTCTTTTTCATGTAATGTTTCTAAATTAGCATTATTTAAAAAATAATTTTTTTGTTTATCCAAAATATAAGTTAAAATATTTTTTAATGTCTTTATTCTTTTTTCTATACAATATCTCAATAATTCCGTTTCATTATCTTCTATGTTATACATATTATATAACTTATCTTTCCATTGTTCATTTTCTTTTATAATAACTTCATTATTTTTTATATACAAATAAAAATCTGGAATTATAGTTTGGATTTTTCCCACTGAAAAACCTCTTGAAGGTTTTGGATTACAAGATTTTATTTTAATTAAAAAATTTCCTAAATCTTCTTCTGAAATTTTTATTTTATCTAATAATTCTTGCTCTTTTCCTCTTGCTATATAATCCAAATTATCTAAAACATCTTGTATCTTTTCTTCCCACATATTCTTTTTTTTGAGTTGAAGTCTAATGCACTCTTTAAAATTATGAGTTCCCACCCCTATCGGTTCTAATTCGTGTAAATACTTAAAAGTTTCTTCCAAGCCTTTCATTCCTATTTTTAATTGCTGTGATAATTCTAAATCACTCAATTCTAAAAAACCTTGATTATTTAAGTTGTTTATACAATAAATTAAATTCTTTTTTATTTTTTCTGAAATATTAAAATAAATAAGTTGTTCTTTTAAATAATCAAAAAAATTATTTTCTTCTTCTATATTTTCAATATAATTCTCATCTATATTGCCACTCTTTTTTTTAAACTGTTTATTCCAAATTTTTAAAACTTTTGAATATGGCAGAGATAAAATTTGGAAAGATAATTTCATTTCTTGAGACAATCTTAATTTTTGTTTTTGACTTATCTCTAATTTTAATTCCATGTCTTTCCTCCTTTTATATTTTATTATGTTTATTTTAAATAATAATTGTTTTATTATACTCTTATATTTTAATTTATTTTTCATTTTTTTTCAATATTAAAAAATCTAGGAGTTTCCCCCTAGATAAGTTTTTAAATAATTGCTCTCACATATAATATTATTGTAACTAAAACTGCTATTATAAATATTAACGGCATTACAAATTTTAGCCATTTATTATAAGAAATTCCTGCAATTTGTAAAGCAACAAATATTAGTCCTGTTGGAGTTATAAATAAGATTAAGCCTTGCCCCCAAGCAAATGCATCTACAACTAAGGCTCTTGATATTCCAACTGTGTCTGCCAATGGTGCAAGTATTGGCATTGCCAAAACTGCAAGTCCAGATGTTGATGGAATAAAAATTCCTAAGAATGCAAAAACCAAAAGTAAAACCACTGTAAATACTCCACCATCCATTCCAGAAACAAGATTTGATGAATAAAATAATAATGTGTCAGATATCATTCCGTTTTCCATTATTATGTTTATTGCTCTGGCAAGTCCAATTATCAGTGCCACCCCTATAACTTCAGAAGTTCCATTTACAAAACCATCAACTGCAGATTTTTCTCCTAAACCTGATAATAATTTTATTATTATAGACATTCCAAAAAACATTGCTGCTGCTTCTTGAAACCACCAACCAAGTGAAGATACTCCCCATATCATTATTCCAAATTGAAATAAAAATAAAAACAAAATTATTTTTTGTCTTAAAGTCATAGTTCCATCTGAATTATCATCGTAATCTTTTAAAAATTTCATTTTTGCTTCTTCTTGAATATCAGCAACCAAAGAAAGATTTTTATCTTTTTTTACTTTCTTAATATAAATATATAGATAAATTAAACTTATTATTGAAAAAATAATTAAAGCGACAAATCTAAATGTTAGTCCCTCATTAAAAGATATTCCTGCAGCATTTGATGCAATTATCGTTGAAAACGGATTCACTGTTGAAAACATACAGCCCACTGCTGAACCTAAAAGAATTGTTGCCATTGGAACTAAAATATCAAAACCATTTGTTAAAAATAGTGGTATCAAGATTGAATAAAAAGGAATTGTCTCTTCCCAAAATCCAAAAATTGTTCCACCTATTGCAAAAAACATAAATGCTACAACTACAAGCATAAATTCTTTGCCCTTTGTTTTTTTTGAAATACTTCTCATTGCTGCATTAAAAGTTCCAGTCTTATTAACAACACCAACTATTCCACCCAAAATAAGTACAAAAATAATTATATCCATAGAACCTGCTAGCCCTAATATCGGTGCCATTATTAAATCTAAAATATTTTGTGATTTTTCTTCATTTAATCTTGTATATGTATTTGGAATTGCCATAGGTTTTTTAATAATTCCATCTGTAAATTTTTCTAAACCTATTTTTATTCCTAATTTTTTTAAATTTTCTTCACTCGCTTTCAAAACAACATCTTCTGAATCTTGTCTACTCACTATAAATTCATTTTTTTTCTCTGAGTAAGTTAATCTTGAATATTCTCCTGCTGGAATTACATGTGTTAAGATTGTAACCACTATCAAAATTAAAAACAATACTGAATATGCTGTTGGAAATTCTAAATTTTTTCTTTTCAACTACCACTCCCCCTTTAAAATTAAACTTAAAAAAGTTTACTCTTTTAAGTCTAAAAAGTCAATTATTTTTTTACTATTTTAAAATAAATTTTATTTTTGATAAAAAAAAGAACAGTTTTTTGAACTGTCCTTTCTAAAAAAATTTAATTTTTATTATTTCTTTTTAGCTTCTTCAAATTTAGCCCAAACTCCAGCTTTAACTAAAATTGATTTTACAGTTCTTGTAGGTTGAGCTCCGTTTTTTAAGAATTTTAAAATTTCTTCTTCTTTTAAAACTACTTTTGAATCTTCTAATGGGAAGTAATTTCCTAAGTAAGCGATTGCTCCTCCATCTCTTTTAGAAAGAGCTTCCATAGCTACTAATCTATAAGAAGGTCTTTTGTTGTCCCCTAATCTTGTAAGTCTTAATTTTAACATTTTTCCATCTCCTTTTTATTTTTAAAATTTTATTATTTATTTAAAATGGGAATTTCCCACCTTTTCCAAATTTATTCGGCATCATTGAGCCTAAGTTTGGCATTTTACCGCCAGAAAATATTTTCATCATAGCCTTCATCTGTTCAAATTGTTTTAATAATCTATTAACATCTGAAACTTGAGTTCCGCTTCCACCTGCAATTCTTGATTTTCTACTTGCTTTCAAAATTTCAGGTTTTTTTCTTTCTTCTTTAGTCATTGACTGAATTATTGCTTCAACTTTTTTCATTTCTTTTTCAGCTGGAGCAATATCTCCAATCTGATTCATACCAGGAATCATTTTTAATATACTTCCTAACGAACCTAATTTTTTTATTGTTTGTAATTGCTTTAAGAAATCATTTAAATCAAATTTTTGTGTTCTTATTTTTTCTTCAAGTGATTTTGCTTCATCTTGGTCAATAACATCTTGTGCCTTTTCAACTAACGAAACAACATCTCCCATTCCAAGTATTCTCGAAACTAATCTATCTGGGTGAAAAACTTCTATATCATCTAGTTTTTCTCCAACTCCAATAAATTTTATTGGCTTCCCTACGACTGCTTTTATAGAAAGAGCTGCTCCTCCACGAGTATCTCCATCTAATTTTGTTAAAATAATTCCATCTACACTTAAAGCCTCGTTAAAAGATTTTGCTAAATTTACAGCATCTTGCCCTATCATAGCATCTACAACTAATAAAATTTCTTGTGGTCTAATTGCTTTTTTAACTTCTTTTAATTCTTCCATTAAGGCTTCATCTATATGTAATCTACCAGCAGTATCTACAAGCATATAAGTTGCATTTATTTCTTTTGCTTTTTCTTTTGCTCTTTCAACTATTTCAACTACATTTTTATTTTCTTCTTCTGCATAAACTTCAATGCCAATTTGTTTTCCCAAAACTTGTAATTGTTTTATTGCAGCAGGTCTATACACATCAGCCGCAACTAATAAAACTTTTTCATTTTGTTTTTTCAAAAGTTTTCCTAATTTTCCAGCAAAAGTTGTTTTCCCTGCTCCTTGTAAACCAGCCAGCATTAAGATAGTAGGATTCCTAACTCCCTTTGTTAATCTCGAACTTGCTCCACCCAATAACTCTATTAACTCATCATTAACAAGTTTTATAAATTGTTGAGCAGGATTAACTCCTCTTATGACATCTGTTCCAATTGCTTTTTCACTAATTTTTGCAGTAAATTCTTTTACAACTTTATAGTTTACATCTGCTTCAAGTAAAGACATTTTAACTTCTCTCATTGCTTCTTTTATATTGTCTTCACTTAACTTTCCGTGTCCTCTAACTTTTTTAAAAATGTCTTGAAATCTATTTCCTAAATTTTCTAACATGATTTCCTCTCCAAATAAAAATATTTAAATTAAACTTTCTATTATTTCTTCTAATTTTTTTTCAGTAAAATTTATTTTTAGATTTTCCAATTCTTTTAAAATTTTTTTCTTCTTCTCATAAAATTTTAATTTTTTTTCATAATCATATAAAAGTTTTGTCCCTCTTTTGATATTATCATAAATAGCTTGACGACTGACTCCATAATTTTCTGCTATTTCTGTTAAAGATAAATCATCTTCAAAATGCTCAATCAAATATTTTTTTTGTTTTTTACTCAATAAATTTGAATAAATATCTAAAAGATTTGCAATTTCTATAAATTCTTCCAATTTCATTTTTATTCACCAAATCATTATAAATTATTTTTTTTATCTTGTCAAGTAATTTAACTTTACATTTTATTTTTTATTTCACTGAATGAAAACTGTTGAAATAAATTTTTTTCTCTTTCTTCACAATAAAAAATTATTATTTTCTATTCATAAAAAAATCGTGCTGAATTTATCAACACGATTTTATAATTTTAATCCATTTTTTCTGTTAATTTTTCTTCAAGAGTATCTTTTATGTCTTTGACCTCTTCTTGAATTTCAACTCCGCATAGACCATCACCCAATACACTACAATAAGATGCTGCTTGTTCTTCTGCTAATTTTTCTTCTTCTGTTTTAGGTGGCTCTATTTTTTCTTCCTTTTGTTCCTTTACTATTTCTTCTTTTGGCTCTAATTTTTCTTGTATTTCTGAAACATGTGAAGCATACTCATAAATATTTGAAGAAGCTGAAGCTTTTTCTTCCTCTATCTTTTCTTCTGTTTTAGGAATTTCAACTTTTTCTTCTTTTAAAATTTCTGTCAAAGGATTATCTTCTTTTTTCATTTCTCCCTGTACTTCTACTCCACATAGTCCGTCCCCAAGTACACTACAATATGATGCTGCTTGTTGAGTTTTTTCTTCTTCTGTTGCCATTTCTTTTTGTTCTGCTTTTTCTTCTTTAACTTTTTCAACTACTTCTTCTTGCTTCTGCTCTTTTTTATCTTCTTTTGGTTTAACCTCTTTTGAAGTTTCTTTTTTTACTTCTAGTTCTGCTTTTGTAGAAACCATAGTTGAAGTATCTGGAATTATTTTTCCTGCTTTAATTTCTTCAAAGCATTTTAACAATTCTTCTTTCTTTGTCATTGTTGCTAATTTTTCTAACTTTTCTTGTTTTTCTTTATCTGCACTATCAAAAGCTTCTTTGTAACCTTCAAGCATTTTTTTATTCTTTTCTATAAATTCTTTGCTTGCTGATATTGGCTGAATACTTACAGTACCTGCTGGTGCTTCTAATACTTTTCCAGCTTTAATTTCTTCAAAAGCTTTTAACAATTCTTCTTTTTTCGTCATTGTTGCCAGTTTTTCTAATTTTTCTTGTTTTTCTTTGTCTCTATTATCACAGGCTTTTTTATAACCTTCAAG
>JAGYHM010000091.1 GCA_018457305.1 Fusobacterium sp.
AAGATTTCTCTAAAACTCATTACAAGTTTTTTCTGAGAAATTTTAAAGGCTCTTAAAAAACTTAAATTTTAATTTTTTGGGTTTGGGGCGTAGCCCCACAAGCCTCGCAGAGAGGGCGACAGTGAGCCAAGCAAACGCTGTCGCCCCCTTATTTATTTAAAATAAATATTTAACCTCTGCTTTAAATTCAAAAATATTATTTTTGTCTATATTCATAATATAATCATAATTTACCAAGTCAAAAAATTTACTTTCCTCTATTTGCTTTAAAAATTTAATAATATTTTTATTTTCACGAGAAGTACCAACTATATTTATAATAAAATTTTTATCACTTTCAATAGATTTTATCTTAATATCTTCACTAATTTCACTTAAAAACTCCAAAAGAAAATCTAATTTTAAATTATTGTTTTTATTTTTTTCTAATTCTTTTTGTAAATCTATTTTAGATTTTTCTATATTCTCCATCTCTTCTCTCATACTTAAAATTTCCTCTTCATAATTTGAGTTTTTTACTTGTATATCAACAAAAATATTTTCTAAATTACTTATTTTATAATTCAAAAAAATACTTGAACACAATAAAATAAGAGTAAGAACAAGTAATATTAAAAGATATTTAGTATTGTTGTAAATATAAGTGTGAATGCTTTTTAAATTATTCGGCAAAAAATTCGGAGCTTTATTTATATCAAATTCTTCAATCTCAAAATTACAAAAGTCTTTATTTTCAAGTATAAGACTATTATTATTTATTTCTTCCCCAGTAAAGACAATAGAATATTTGTCATCTATACTCTCAAGATAAGTATTTATTATATTTGAATAAGTTTCTTCAAAGAATTCTTCATCTTCTCTAATCTTATAAAAATTTATATCTTCTAAAATATTCTCTGTATATTTTGAAATCACTATATTTTTTTTACTTATATCAAAATTAAAAAAATTTGGATTGCTTTTAAACTCTCTACATTTTAGAAACGAAGGAATAATAGAGATAAATTTTATCTCTTTAATATTTTTCTCATTCGTATCTTCAATAATAGAGTTTTGTTCTAATAAATCCAAATTTAACAAATAAACTACTAAGTTTTCAGTTTTTTTATTTTCTTCTAGTATTTCATATTTTAATAAAAATTTTGAGCTATCGTATTCTGTAAAAATTCCCTCTAATCTATCTTCAATTTTTTCTATTCTATCTTCTTCGTTGATTATATTATCAACTTCCATTATAAAAGAATTGAAAAAATAATTTTCCAAACACAAAATAGATATTTTATTTTTTCTATCTAAAAAATTTTTATTCAAATAGCTCAATTTAAAATATTTATTTTTCATTATTCTTTAATCCTTATTTTTATTCTTTGAAGCTCTGGACTCCCTAAATCATCTACTTCTTTTGAAGTAAAACTATACTTTATTCTTGCCCTAAGCTCTATAATTTTACCTTGAAAATAAATTTCTTTTATATAATCAACGGGAAATTTCTTTATATAAATTCTTTCCAATCTACTTTGTAAATAACTTTTATAATTAAATTTTTCTCTATCCTCATAAAGTCTATAGCCACCATAAGAAATTCTATTTGAATATTTATCAATTTTAAAAATTTCTTTCTTCTCATCTTTGTTTATAGAAAAATATTCATAGGCATAAGAAATATTTTTATTTTTTATCTCACTTTCTATTAAATCCAATTCTTTTTTTATAATTTCTTCTAAAAAATATTTTTCACTGATAATTTTAGATTGTTCAAGGTTAGACTTATAAATTTCAACTCTACTATTTACAAAAATTTGAATTAAAAATACAAGTGAAATTATTAAAAAACTAATAACAACTACTGAAAATAAAATAAAACCTTTTTCTTTTTTGGCTCGCCACGACCTAATGCTCTGCTCGCCCTTATGGTCGGGGCTGTCGCCCCGACACCCCAAATTATAATTTAATTTTTTAGTTTGCCTTAATTTATCTTTAAAAGGAAAGTAAAAATTCATAATTCTTTTCCCCTTTATCTAAATTTTCTATAAAAACTTTAAGCAAATTATTTTCTCCCTCAAAACTTCCCTCACATTTTTCTACAATTTTAGTTTGAGATATAAAACCTCCATGAGTTCCTATATCTCCCTCAATAAAATAACTAATTTTCAATTTTTTATCTACAAAGAAAAATGTTCTATAATTTATTTCTACCTCTTTATTTTTTATATCACTTATTCTTGTAAATTTTAAAATTAAAAAATTTCCCTTTATTTTTTGATTTGCTTGTTCTAGCTTAAAAATTTCTTTAAATTTAGGAATTGAATAATCTGAACTTGCATTTAAAATTCTAAATTCCACGCTCTCATTGTATTCAATATGGCTGCTTAAAATATTTTTAAAGTTTTCAATTTCTTTTTCTTTTTTTAAATTTTCAGAAATTTTTACAAAACTTTTATTCATAGAAAAAATCAATCCAAATAATATAAAACTTATTATTAAGGCAATACTCACAGTTATAATCGTTTCCAAAAATGAAAAGCCTCTACTTTTTAAATTATAATTTGATTTCTTGGCTCGCAACGACCTAACGGTCTGCTCGCCTTTATAGTCGGGGCTGTCGCCCCGACACCCTCTTAAAATTATATTAAATTTTTCAAAAATAATTTTTAATGAAATTAAAGGCAAAGCCTCCTCAAAAAATGTAAGCATTCCTAAGGGCGCAAGTCGCCTTTTTTTATATTTAAAGAATTTATAATTTGTGTTTTTATTTGTGTGGGGTTTGGGGCGTAGCCCCAAGCCTCGCAGAGAGGGGAAACAGTGAACGAAGTGAACGCAGTTTCCCTCTTTTTTTATTTTCATAAATTACTCCTTAAATTTGATAATGCTATCTGAAAAATTTATTTTATTATCTTTCTTATCTTCATACTCCAAATCTATCGTATTTAAAGAATAGGTTTTTAAAAATAAATTCACATTATCAGATTTAATTCTAATTTTTAAAATAAATTCTTTGTTTTTATCAAAACTAGAAAAATCTTCAAATAATTTATCTTTTATTAACTCTTCGTAGTTATTAAAAGTTAATTTTTTTTCTTCATTTATAAATTTAAAATTTTCTTTTGCTTTTATATAAGCAGTTAAAGAATTAAAAAATCTAAGATTTTTTTCATATTCATTAGTTTTTCTATAAGTATAAATTTGTTTTGAGTTTATTTTGATAGTGGGAATTAAAACGAGTAAAAATATAAAAACAGCAACTACAGTTTCAATATAACTAAAAGCTCGTCTAAACATAAATCCCCTTTCAAATTTATTAAATAATAATTTATTACAAAAGAAAATATTATAAAGGGAGCAAAAGCAATTTCTTTCTCCCTTAAATTTATTTTAGATTTTTTTATAAAATTATATATAAATAAAAATAAGATAAATAAACTTGCTACTAAAAAAGTAATTAAATAAAAAATATAAACTTGAAGAAATAAATTTATTTTTACTGTATATAAAATTGCTCCCAAAGAAATTATTAGTTTTATATCTCCAAAACCGATTATTTCTTTTTTCATAATATCAGAGCCATAGCCATACAAAAAAATTATTGGCAAGGTATAAACTCCTGCTCCAATAAATAAATTTTCTAAATTATTGATTTTTAAAAATACAACTAAAATAAAAAGCAAAAAATTTAAAATATTAGGAATATATTTTTTATTTATATCAATATATATTATTACAACTAATACAATACAAAATAAAATTTCTAATATTCTGCCCATTTATTTCCCTTTATGTCAAATTCTCCAGTATCTGTAAGTGGTTTTAAAGATATACTTCCTGTATTGTCAAAATTTATACAAACTTTTCCCCCGTATTTTACATCTCCATCTTTTGATGTTCTTGACCCACCTATTGGAATTTCATTAGTCTTTATAATCTCTTTTGCCTTGTTATCTAAATATTCTTCTAATTTTTTTAAACTTTCTTTAACTTTATCTTGATTTGCTACATCTGCACTAGCAATCAAAGCCTCACTATTTTCTAATTGATAAAGTTCTGATGCAGTCCTAAATGAATTTAATGTTGCAACTGCCTTTGCATCTTTTGATTTAGCTATATGCCCCCTCAATTTTAAACCTACTATTCCAGATAAAATTCCAATTATTGCAATAGCAACAATAACCTCAATCAAAGAAAATCCCTTATTTTTCATAATAAATCCTCCTAAAAAATTAAAATATATTATTAACTGAAATTATAGGTAGATAAATTGCAATGATAATAAATCCAACTATAATTCCTAGAAATAACATTAGTAAAGGTTCTAGTATAGTTAAAAATTTTTTTGTTTTGTATTCTAAATCCTGTTTTAAAATTTCTGATATAAAGAGCAATGTCTCTGTAAGTCTTCCACTTTCTTCAGCAGAAATAAGAAGACTTAAAAATCTTTCATTAAAAAAATCAATATGCTTTAATGAGGTTGCAATATCAAAACCAGATACCACAGAATTTTTAACTTTAAATAATTTATTTTTAATAAATAAATTTTCAGTAGTTGAATATACAACTTCTAATATTTCATCAATATTTATTCCTGTATCTAATAAAACTGCAAAATTTCTATAAAAATTAGAACTAAAAGAGTATCTATAAAAATTTTTTAGCAGAATAAAATTAAATAAAAATTTATCTTTTTTAAATTTCAAATCTTTATTTTTATTCACATATTTTAAAAACAAAATAAAGCTAATTATAAGTAAGATTAAAGTAATTAAAATTCCTGTAAAATTATTTGAAATAGTAAGTAGAATTTTTGTTGCAAGGGGAAGCTCTATATTATTTTCTTCAAAAATATCTATGAAATTAGGTAAGATATTTAAAATTAAAAAAGAAATTATACATAGAGTAAAAATTAAAATTGTAAGAGGGTAAAGCATTATTGAAGATAATTTTTTTTGATTTTTTATTGAGAAATCTAAATCTTTTATTATATTTTAATCTATTTTTTTTTTTTTTGTATTTTTTATTTTTTTTTTTATTTTTTTTTTTTTTTGTTTTCCTTTTTTTTTTTTTTTTTTTTTTTTTTTTTTTAGTAGAGAGTAGAGAGTA
>JAGYHM010000092.1 GCA_018457305.1 Fusobacterium sp.
GTTTTTTTGAAGAATGAAAAGAGTTTTCTAGTGTATTTATTCAAAATATAGATCTTAGGGATGATGAATATGCATATGACGGATTGGTACTTCAAGTGATTTTTATATCAAAATCTGTAAAATTATAGTGAGATTCTACAACAAAGAAGATAATTTTTTTTCAAAGAAAATATTTTTTTAAATCTATATAGAAAATTTTATCTTTTAAATATCAATATAGACATTCAAAATCATATATATTTATAATTTTTTCTCATTCAAATAGAATTGAAATTTTCTTCTTTTCTAAAATTTTTTTTATTTCTTTATATAATCATCTATTGATAATATCAGGTTTTAGAATGATGAAATTTAGGTATTTTTTCATATAGTTTTTAAAATAAATGATAAAATATTTTCTATTTTTTGATTACCATCAATAAAAAATATATTTGTATGTGCAAGATTTTTTAAAAACTCATTATTATATTTATTGAATTTTTCACTGTAAAATAAATTTGGAGTATTATTTTTTCTGATTATATCAGTATTTAATCTTTGTAATCTAGTAGTATTGTTAATTTGTATTACAAAAATATAGTCTAATTTTTGTAAATTTGTATTCTGTTGTTCTCATTTAACACTACTTAAATAATTTTTATTATCTATTTTTCACTTTGCATAAGCAAATCATAATAAACTATAAATTGTTCTGTCAAAAATATATATTTTTTCTGTATTAATATTTTTGTTTCTATCTATTTCGGTATCCATAAAATACTGAAAACTTTTTTTAAAATCTCAAATAGAATTGAATTGTAAATTAAAAGCTTCGGGATTTTTAATTCTTGGAGTATGCTCTTCGATAAAAATTCAATTTAATTTTTTTGCAAGTTCTTTTCAAATTGTAGTCTTACCTGAGCATATTCATCATTCTAATCAAATAATCATATTTATATATAGGTTAAAATATCTTTAAAATTAAGAATTCTTTTTATATTTCAAATATTTTGTATATTGAATCATTCTTCTTTTAATCTTTTAATTTCATTATTTCCATTCCAAATTTTTTCAAGTAAAAAAACTTGTATATTATTATTTTCATTTTTTACTTTTAAACAATTATATAAAGCATCATCTATAAAAATATCAATTCATAATTTTTTACAAATTTCTGCTTTTCCCATTCATATATAGATTTTATTTTTTAGTCCATTTTTAAGAAATATATTTTTTGTAATTTCAGTTGTATTATAATCATCAAATAAAAATCTACTTGTAATAAAACATATTTCATATCAATTTTTTTCCAATTGTTTTATTATTTTGATATTATTTTCTAATAATGGTACTTTTGTATAAATATCAGATTTTTTATAAATATTTTGTAATTCTTCAAAAGAAATTCACCATATTTTGTTTAGGTGCCAAGTTTTAATTTCAGAAATATGAATCTCTTTTCAAGTATAAAGATTTAACTCATCAATGATATATGTTATAAAATCATTCATAACATCATCAATATCAATTCATATTTTTTTCATTTTTATAATTATTTAGGAAATCAAGAAATAGGTTCCCCATTAGCATACTTGGGAAACATTATATATTTAGAAATATCATTATTTTTATTTAAGAGTGTCACAATTCTTTCTATTCATGTAGCAAATCATCAATGTGGAGGACATCCATTTGAAAGTGCTTCAAGATACCACGAATAATATTTTTCAATATATTTATCATCATATCAAATTAGCTTCAACATTTTGTATTGTAATAGTGCATCATGAATTCTAATATCTCATCAAGCAACTTCTTGACCATTAAATATTAAATCATAATTATCTCATCTCACTTCTAATGGGGTTGTTTCTAATAAATGTATATCTTCTTTTAATGGTTGGGAAACAACATGATGACTTGGTTGAATTTTTCCATTTTCAAGTTCGAAAATTGGACTATTTATAACCCAACAAAGTGAATATTCTTCTCATTCTAATATTGGTTTTTCTGTTCAAAATTTTTGTATTGCTTCTTCATAAGTAAAAACAGGAATATTTCATGGTAGATCAATTCATTTTGATCTAAATAATTGTTTTACTAAATTTTCTAAAATCTCTCTAATTTCAGTAGAGTTTTTATTTGAAACTTCTACATCCATTTGTGTAAATTCTATTTTTTTAAATTCACTATCAGCATCTCTTCTAAAACAACGAGCAATTTGAAAATATTTTTGTACTCAAGATAAAATACAAAGTTGTTTATATACTTGTGGTGATTGAGGCAAAGAATAATATCATCAAATATTTTTGTCTTCTACTAAAAAACTTTCATCTGCATATTCACTAAAAATTGGTCATAATATAGGAGTTTCAATTTCTATAAAATCATTTTTACTAAAATATTCTCTTATTTGTTTTATAATATTTTCTCTTTCTTTCATAGCATTAAAAACTCCTTCTTGTCTATAATGAATATATTTATATTTTCTCTGTTGCTCTTTTTCTGAAAGTTGTATAGCATTATTCTTAATAAAATCATCATTATTGGTTAGTGCATTTATTTTTATTCAGTGAATATTTTCTTCATTTACAAGCAATGTAACATTTGCATTTACTAATTTGCTTAAACTTCTTATATCAGATTTTTCAATTTGTTGGTTTTCAAAAATATATTGTTTGGTTCAATATTGATTAGTTACAAAGAAATAGAGAATATTATTGTAATATTGTATATTTGAGATATATCAGGATATAGTATCACAATCTAAAATGGAATCGATTTTTAATCCATATTTTTCTATTATTTGATTAATTTCTTCTGATATTTTTTCTTTTTCTAATGATTGTAATAATAATTTTTCCTCAAGAGTTTGCATAATCATAAATATTAAAATTCTAAATTTTTAATTTTTTGAATTACTAATTCTTCATCTATTTTTACAGGAGGAGTTTTCATATATAATGCAGATATATTTTTTAAGATACCATATTGTTTTAAATCTAAAGCTTTTTTTGCATATCGAATAACATCAATCATTGAACCTGCAAAATTAGGACTATCTTCTACCTCCATTTCTACTTTTATATTAAAAGGAGCATCTCAAAAATTTCTTCATTCATACTGAATTTTACAAGTTTTTCTATCTCACATATTTTCTACATAAGAAACATTGATTGAAGGAATAACTTGCATTGTTTCAAAATTTGAAACTGCATTTGCCTTTGACTTATGTTTACTTTCTCATCTATACATGAGATTAAGAAAATCAGTGTTTCCTGCATAATTTATATGGTACATTTTATCAACAAATAAATTGTCCCTCACATTAAAAATTTTATTAATATATCTATTAAGAATAGAACCTCATAATTGACTTTTTATATCATCTCATACTAATACAGAAGTCGGATTTTTATATAATCCAGAATTAATAATATTTGCAGGCATTCCATTGATAAAAGAAAGTCCGAGTTTATTGATAATAATATCAGCATAATAGTGAGAAGCTTTGTCTGAACCAGTAGGTAACATATTTATAAATATTTCTGCTTTTGATTTTTTTATGTTTTCAATTAATAAATTTTCATCAAAATTATTTTCTGAAATAGGTTGTACTAAATCAACCGTTTTATCAAATACACCATCAAGAATTTTTCATCAAATAACAGAAACTCCAGATAAGTAATCTAATTTTTTAATAGAATAAGCATTATTTGGAGATTCATAAATAGCAGTATTTAAATCTTTTCCAACCTTATTTTGAGCTATATCAATAGCACATACTACTTCAATATCCGAAATTTTATATTCAAAAATTTTATTGTGTTCTTTTGTTTTGTAATATTCTATTCATTCTACAATAGATTTAGCACAGTTTCAAACTCAAATAAGTCAAATTTTAATTTTTTTCATATAAAGATGGGTTAAATTGTAAAATAGGATTATACTCTAGTAATCATTTATGAATCTTACTTATATTTTCAATATGATTTGTAATGATATTTTGAATTTCAGCTATATCATTTATTGTATTTCATACAATTTTTACCAAAATCTTATGTGGATTATTTATATTATCTCAAACTTTTGCTACAATATTTATATAATTTTCATATCATAATTGTTTGTAAATATCTTTTGAGATTTTATCTGCTATATAATTAAATAATTTTCCTCAGTGGTATATGGGATTCTTTCCTGAAAAAGCTTCTATATTACTTTCTCTTACAATAGAAATTACACCATTGTACTTGTTTCCACGACCAACTACTCCATAATCTCCTGTATCTAATGCTGAGCCAAAAGGAACCATATATACTACATTTTCATTATCTCTATTGTTTATAAAAATTTTATTTAATATCAAATTATACTTTTTTTCTTGTATATATTTATTTATTATTAAAAATAAATGTTCTTTAATTGATTCTTTATTTTTATAATAAAAATCTTTATTTGGAGTCATTTTTGCAAGAAATGGGATACAAGTTGTTATATCTATATTACTTTTATCTCTATTAATTATAACTTTTACATCATATCAGGTAAAGGGAAATTTTTGTTTGAATTCATAAGAATTTATATAGTTTTCCAAAAATATAGTAAGATATTCCACAGGAGATAATGGTGAGTAAGCAGAACAAATAACACTATCATTTGACTTTAATATTTGATTTGAGGAATTTATATCTTCAGTATTTTTTGGTTGATACCAATTTTTGGGTCTACCAGCTCAAATTCCATCATTAATATCAATTACTAAATCAAGATAATTTAAAATATCTTTATTTTTAAAAATTGTATCAAAAATTTCAAAAACACTTTCCTGAAAAATTGAATAAATAGGAATATCTTGATTATCTACTTTCTGAGTAACTTTTCAAAATAAATAACACCTAATAGGTTTAATTATTTTATAATCTCAAAAAGTTACTTCTGATTTTCCCCCTGATAAAAGAACTTTATCCACCCAATGATTGGGAATATAGTTAAATTCTTTTTTGGTATATTGAGAATACTTTATAACAAAATTTTCAGCAATTAAATCACAAAGTGTATCAT
>JAGYHM010000093.1 GCA_018457305.1 Fusobacterium sp.
CAAGTGGGCTATATTCTTTTATTTTTATATCTCCACTCACATCTACTTTAAAATAAGTTCTTTTATCTAAAAATTCTGCATATTCACTTAAAAAAGAAAATTTATTTTTCTCTCCTAAGGCTTCCTTTATTTTTTCTTTATTTTTTTCTCTCAAAAATAAAACTTTAGTATCTTTTTTCATATTTTCTCCTAATTTTTTATTTTGGCTCGCCTACGCTCCCTTTCGGTCGCTGGCTCGTGAGTAGGACGGCGTGCCGTCCACACACTTAATATTAACTCATCCATACTTTTATTTTGACCTATAATCAAAATTTAAAAAAAATTTTTTAGTGCCCCTTTGAAATTTCTAGGGCGGAAGGCTTTTTGTTACTTTTTTGCCTGTAAAAAAGTAAATTATTATTTAATATATTTAAGCGTATTATCTTCCAGCATTGTAAATTCTATTTTTAAAACTAACAGATTTTTTATTTTCATATTTTCTGGAAGCTTCACAAAATCTTTTTCTGTCGTCAACACATAGTCTGCTTCTATTTGCTCAGCTCTTTTTCTTATAAGAGCTATATCTTTGGCTTTGAACGAATGATGGTCTTTAAAATCTATTCTTTCTATATAGCTAGGCTTTAAAGAGATTACAGTTTTTTCAAAATTTAAAGGATTTGCCAGTCCTGAAAAAATTAAAACTTTTTTATTTTTAACCCAAAAAAGTGGTTTCATATTTCCCTTATCATCACATAAATTATGAACGCCATGCTTTGCAACTGAAACTTCTTTTTGAAATTTTTTCTTTAAGTAGGCTTTGATTCGTTTTAAATCTCTCTCGCCTATTAGGTCAGCCTTTGTTATGATAAATTCCTTTGCTCTCCTTCCTCCTTTTAAAAAATCTTCACGAAGCAAGCCCAAAGGTAATAAATTTTTACTTCCAAAAGGATTCGTTGCATCAATTAAAACCACATCAAAATTTCTAAATAATTTTCTGTGCTGGAAGCCATCGTCCAAAACAATAGTGTCTATATCAAAATGTTTTTTTGCAAACTTACAAGCCTTGTATCTATTTGCTCCAACTATTACAGGAACTTTTAAATTTAAGGCATGAATGTAAGGTTCATCTCCACTCTCTTGTGAAGTTGCAAAAATAACCATACCATCACTAACAAGTAAAGGCTCTCTTTTCCGTTTGCCTTTGTAGCCTCTTGAAATAACTGCAACTTTTCTTCCCTTTTTTAATAATTGCTTCACAAAAAAATGAACGGCAGGAGTTTTTCCTGTTCCTCCCACAGAAATATTTCCAATACAAAAAATTTCTACTCCATCTATTTTATGTATGGGTAGAATTTTTTTATCGTATAAAAAATTTCTAAAATTTGTGATTAAGTAATAAATATATGCCAATATTTTCATTTATTTCTCCAATTTTATTTTAATCTATTTAAAATAGCTTCAATATTTTTTTTATCTACTATTTTAGATATGGCAAAAGATTTTTTCCCTAAATCTTTTATAGATGCTCCTATATGATAGCAAAGATTTTTATCTAAAATTAAAAATCTATCGTGAAAATTTTCTACATAAGCCACAGATAAATTTTTATATTGTTTATTAAATTTGCTTATTTCCATTTTATTTAATTTTGTCTTTGGGCTTGTATAAATTTTTATTTTAACTTTTTCTTTACGCTTAGATAAAATATTTAAAGTATCTAGGCTAACATAATTATCAATTAAAATTATTTCTTTACTTGCCTTTTGAATTATTTCTACTATAAGGCTAAAAGCATCATAAATTTGTCCATCAAAAAATATTCTCTGTGAAATTTCTTGTTTAGTCGCAATATAATTAAATATTTCCTCAAATTTTTTATCATATTCTTCGTTCTTTTTTAAAACTTGAGCCTTATCTTCCATCTGATTAAATTCTAACTTATCTAATCTGGAAAAGATTTCTCCGTTAGTTAAAAAATATTTTCTCATCTGAACAAAAGTATTGATAATTTTTATACTAATTTCTACTGCAATATCTGATTTTAAAACTGCAGAAAGCATAGATATCCCTTGCTCCGTAAAAACATAAGGATTATATCTTCGCCCTCCATCTTGACCAGAGAAAAAAGTATCTTTTGGTGAGGTCACAATTTGAGACCTCACCAAATCAACCTCTTCTTTTGTAAGTTGAAACATAAAATTACTTGGGAATCTTTTTATATTTCTTTTTACAGCTTGGTTAAAAACTTTAGTTTTAACTTGATAAAGTTTTGCCAAATCACTATCAAGCATAACTTGTTTTCCTCTAATAGTATAAATTAAATTTTGTATATCTTCGGTGTTGTTAATTTCAATTAAATTCTTTTCCATTATATCAACTCCAAAATAAAATTTATCTTTGGCTCATTAGGGCTTTTTGTTGCTTTTTTGCCCATAAAAAAGCAAATTAGAATTTTACTGGAACTATTTTTGAAATTCCAATTTCTTTATTCATTGTTACCCCAAAGATACTATCTGATTCTTTCATCGTGTCTTTGTTGTGTGTTATCAAAATAAATTGAGATTTATCTGTAAACTCTCTCAACTTTGCAAGAAGATTTTTTGTATTTTTTTCATCAAGTGCAGCCTCAATTTCATCTAAAAATGTAAATGGGCTAGGCTTATACATAAATATTGCCATTATGAAGGCTATGGCAACCATAGATTTTTCTCCACCCGAAAGCAAAGATAAAGGTTGCTTCTTTTTATTTCTAAACTTAACGAAAATTTCTACTCCACAATTATCAAAGTCTTCTTTGTTTAAAATATTTAATTTACCCTCTGTGTTCCTAATCGTTTCTTCACACATCTTATTAAAATTATCGTTGATTGCCCTATATGTATCATAGAAATTTTTATGTATCGTATCATCAATTTCTTGAATAATATCTAATAGAGTTTTACGAGCCTTCATTATATCATCTTGCATTTGCTCTATTTTATCTTTGGAATTTAAAAATAAAATTCTAACATCAGCAAACTTTTTATTTAATTCTTCTATCTCTTCTAAATTTTGTTTTAAATTCTTATCTTCGGCTTCAATCTCTTCAGATAAAATTTTTATATGCTTATTAAGTTCTTCCATTTCTGTACTAGATGAGCCAATTTTATTTTCGTATTCTTTTGCATATTTTTCTTCTTCCTCTATGTTGATAAGTAAAATATTTTTTTCTCTGTTTAGTTTTTCTTCTCTATCAGAAAAATTTTGTTCAAGCTCTTGATAAATTTTTAATTGTTTTCTACAATTATCTTCCCTAGTGTCAATTTTATCATTTTCTGTTTCGTACTCTTCTAGTTTAGTAATTAAAGTTTCGTGTTCTTTGCTTTCATTTGCTATATCTTCTCTCAAAACTTTTAAATTCTTTTCTAAGGTTTTGATTTCTTCTTTTCTTTTCATAAGCTCAGAGATACTAGATTTTTGATTTTCTCCCCCAGTCATTCTTCCACGAGAAGATAAAAGCTCACCCGAAAGTGTAACAATATTTCCACCGAAGGCCCCAGATGACAAAATTTTTGTTGCAACATCTATTGTCTCAACAATTAAGATATTTCCCAAAACGAAATCTAAGACTTTGGAATATTTTTTATCCATCTGAACAATATCAGAGCCTACTCCACAAACTCCATCAAAATTTCCCTTATATTCCCTTTTGAAAGGTTTAATTAAATCCAAAGCCAAGAATGAGGCACGCCCAGATTTTTTTTCTTTCAAATAATTTATAGCTTTTTTGGCAACTTCTTTATCTCTCACAACTATATCTTGTAAATTTCCAGAAATAGAAGCTTCAATAGCCTTTTGATATTTCAAATCAAAATTAAGTAGAGATATAAGCACGCCCTCCACTCCATCAATTTCTGCATTTAAAATTTCTTTTACACCCTTAAAGAAGCCCTCGTTATTTTCTTCCATTCTAAGAAGGGCCTCTAACTTTCCAGAAAATCTTTTTTCGTCGTATTCCTTATCTCCGATACTTTTATTTAATTTATTTATTCTCTGGCTAATTTTTGAAAGCTCCATTTCCAAAAATTCTGTTCTTTCCTCTATCTTTTCTAAATCTCTTTTCTTTTCCTCAAGCAAAGTTTTATTTTTATTTCTTTCTGAGGCTAAGCTCTCAATTTTTTTATTTGTTTCTTCAACCTCAACTTTAAAATTTTCTATTTCGTTTTGACTGCTTTTGATTCTTTTGCTTGTAACCTCAATGTTATTAGAAATTTTTAATTTTTCTAATTCTAAGTCTCTTGTTTTATTATTTTTACTTTCAATCAAAAGCTCACGATTTTTTTTATTCTCTTCCAAAACAGAGATTTTATTTTCAAATTCATTATTTTGGCTCTCCATCTCCGAAAGGCTTTCAGTTAATCTTATTTTTTCCTCTTCCTTTTCTTTGATTTCAGAATTTTTTTGTTCTATCTTTTTAGAAAAATTTAAAATCAACTCTTCCCTATTATTTTTTTCTTTTGAAAAATTTTCAAGCCTTTCCAAGCAAACAGCTTTTTCTTTTTCTTTCTCTGAGATAATATTTCTAAGCTCTTCATTCTTAGAGTTTATTAAAGTTATTTCTTTTCTAACTTCTTGCTTTTCCAAATCAATAGTTTCTAAACGGCTGATAGCCTTTTGTAATTTTTCTGCTATTTCGTTGACTTCAATTTGTTTTTTATTTTTATTTAACTCATTCTCAGTTAATAAATTTTCTTTTTGAGAAAGTTCTGCAATATTTATTCCTTTTGAAAGGGCAGTCTTCTCATCTCTAATATTTATAAATTCTTGTGCCTTTTCAGCTTGTTTTTCAATTTTATTTTTGTTATCTCTCGTTTCATTTAATAAAATTTCAACCTTATCTAATTCTATCTCTGCACTAGATAATTTTCTCAAACATTCAACTCTGTTTGCTTGAAACTTTTTTATTCCCGCAGCCTCTTCTATAATACTTTTTATTTCCTTAGGGGACGAATTGATAATTCTCTCAACCTTACCCTGACCTATAACTGAGTATGCAGTCTTACCT
>JAGYHM010000007.1 GCA_018457305.1 Fusobacterium sp.
CGGAGCCCCCACGAGAGTGGGCGACAGTGAAACGCAGTCGCCCACTTTTTTTATACTTAAGGAAACTATAATTTGACTTTTGTTTTGGGGGTGGGGGCACCGCCACCACACGAAGGGGAAACAGTGAGCAGAGCGAACGCAGTTTTTTTATAAGAATATAAAAATATTCTTATAAAAAAATTTGACAAATAAATTTTTATATGTTATTTTATACTCAAATATTAGCCACTCACTAAAACGAGTGCTAAAAAAATAAAATTAAGAATTTAAAAGGAGGTATAATTTATGATAAATCCTGAAAGATTAACAGAAAATACGATTAAAATAATAAATTTGGCAGTTGAAATAAGTAAAAACAATTCACAACAAACTATAAAAGAAGAAACTTTAGCTTTAGCTTTACTCTCAAATCGAGGTGGACTTATAGTTCAAATTTTAGAGAGAATGAATATTGATGTTGAAAGAATAAGACAAGATTTAGAAAATACAGTAAAAAGTTTTCCTAAAATTCAAACTTATGGGAATAGTAATTTTGAAAATAATAATGTAGTTTTTGATACGAATACAAATAATATTTTTAATTATGCCCAAAAAATTATGGAAAAATTTGGAGATACTTATTTAAGCGTGGAACATATTTTTTATTCTATTTTAGAAAATATGAAAAGTTTTAAAAAATATGGAATTGATACAGAGGAGTACAAGGAGGTACTTATGAATATAAGAGGAAATAAAAAAGTTGATAATCCTAATCCAGAGGCGACTTATGAGGTTTTAAAAAAATATGCAAAAGATTTAGTTGAACTTGCAAGAGAGGGGAAAATTGACCCAATAATTGGAAGAGATTCAGAAATAAGAAGGGCAATTCAAATTATTTCAAGAAGAACAAAGAATAATCCAATTTTAATTGGAGAGCCGGGAGTTGGTAAAACTGCAATAGCAGAGGGACTTGCTCAAAGAATTTTAAATGGAGATGTACCTGAAAGTTTAAAAAATAAAAAAATATTCTCACTTGATATGGGAGCTTTAGTTGCAGGAGCAAAATATAAAGGAGAATTTGAAGAGAGATTAAAAGGTGTTTTAAAAGAAGTTGAAGAATCTATGGGGAATATAATTCTTTTCATAGATGAAATTCATACAATAGTTGGAGCAGGAAAGGGAGAAGGCTCTCTTGATGCAGGAAATATGTTGAAGCCAATGTTGGCAAGGGGAGAGGTTAGAGTTATTGGAGCAACAACTATTGATGAGTATAGAAAATATATTGAAAAAGACCTGGCTCTTGAAAGAAGATTTCAAATAATTTTAGTTAATGAGCCTAATGTTGAAGATACAGTTTCAATTTTAAGAGGACTTAAAGAAAAATTTGAAACATATCACGGAGTAAGAATTTCAGATGCAGCAATAGTTGAGGCAGCAAAACTTTCTCATAGATACATAGCAGATAGAAAATTACCAGATAAGGCGATAGATCTAATTGATGAAGCTGCTGCAATGATTAGAACAGAAATTGATTCTATGCCAGAAGAATTAGATAAACTTATAAGAAAAATATTGCAACTTGAAATTGAAATAAAGGCACTAGAAAAAGAAACAGATGAGGCAACACAAGAAAGATTAAAAAAATTAGAAAAAGAATTATCTGAATTGAATGAAGAAAAGAAAATTTTAATGTCAAAATGGGAATTAGAAAAAAGTAAAATTGAAAAAATCAAAGAAACAAAAAGGCAGATAGAAAATGTTAAATTAGAAATTGAAAAAGCAGAAAGAGAATACGATTTATCAAAACTTTCTGAGTTGAAATATGGAAAACTTGCTACTCTTGAAAAAGAACTTTTAGAGCAACAAAATAAAACTGATTTAGAGGGGAAAGAAAATTCTTTGTTAAAACAAGAAGTAACTCCAGATGAAATTGCAGATATAGTTTCAAGATGGACTGGAATACCAGTTTCAAAATTAACTGAAACTAAAAAAGAGAGAATGCTTAAATTAGAAGAGCATATAAAAAGTAGAGTTAAAGGTCAAGATGAAGCAGTGAAATCTGTTGCAGACACGATGCTTCGTTCTATTGCCGGGCTTAAAGATAAGAATAGACCAATGGGTTCATTTATATTTTTAGGGCCGACAGGAGTTGGAAAAACTTATCTTGCAAAAACTCTGGCTTACAATATGTTTGATAGTGAAGATGCAGTTGTTAGAATAGATATGAGTGAGTATATGGATAAATTTTCTGTAACAAGACTTATAGGAGCACCTCCGGGGTATGTAGGCTACGAAGAAGGTGGTCAATTAACGGAACAAATTAGAACAAAACCTTATTCTGTAATTTTATTTGATGAAATTGAAAAAGCTCATCCTGATGTATTTAATATTTTACTTCAAGTTTTAGATGATGGAAGATTAACTGATGGGCAAGGTAGAGTAGTTGATTTTAAAAATACTTTGATAATTATGACTTCAAATATTGGTAGCCATTTAATTTTAGAAGATCCTAATTTATCAGATGAAACTAGAAAAAAAGTTTTAGATGAACTTAAAGCTGGATTTAAACCTGAATTTTTAAATAGGGTTGATGAGATAATTACTTTTAAATCTTTAGATTTAGATTCAATTAAAGAAATTGTTAAACTTAATTTAAAAGATTTAGAAAATAAATTAGCTGAAAAAAATATAGAAGTTGAATTTACAGAAAAAATTATAAATTATTTGGCAGAGAGTGCGTATGAACCACAATATGGAGCAAGACCACTTAGAAGATATATACAAAAAGAAATTGAAACAAAACTTGCAAAGAAAATTTTGGCTAATGAGATAAAAGAAAAGTCAAAAGTTATAATTGATTTTAAAGATAATGAAATAGTTTTTGAGTGAAATTATTTTTAAAAAATATTAAATTTATATTTTGGTGTTTGGGGCGACAGCCCCAAGCCTCGCAGAGAGGGGAAGACAGTGAGCAAGGCGAACGCTATCTCCCTTTTTTTATTAAAAATATTTTATATAATTTAAAATTTCTAGTATAATATAAAAAATATTAAAAATAAGAGGTTGATGAAAATGACAGAAAAAGAAATAGAACTTTCTATGGATAGAGCATTAAAAAAATTACCTTTTGAAATAAAAAAAATAAAATTTATATTATTTATAATGAAATTATTTAAAAAGGGGTAAACTATGTTAGATGAAAAAATGTTAAAAAGAATAAAAACGATAAATCAAAATTTTATTGATATGGGTTTTGATTTGGAAGAAGATATTATTGAACTTTTGGAGCAGAAAGAAGATATTAGAGAAAAAGTTGAGAATACGAAATATAAAAAAATGACTTTTTCAAAAGATGAAGAAGCTAATTCATATATCTGGAATTTGGAAGATTGCCAAATAAGTTTTGATGTTATTTTAGGAGAAGATGAAGAAGGAAAATGGTTTGAGGTTGAGTGCAATATTTTAAATTTTTAATTTATTTTTTGGGGGTTTTGGGGACGAAGCCCCCACAAGATGGGCGAGCAGTGAAACGGGCGAGCCAATAAAAATAAAAATTAATAAAGAGGTAAATATGAAAATAAAAAAATTTATAGTGAAAAATTGGCATTCATTTTCAAGAGTGGATTTAGAGTGGAGAGATTTTTTAAATTTTATAGGAGAATCAAACTCTGGAAAATCTTCTTTGATGAATGCCCTTTTATTTTTTCTTCAAGTTAAAAATTTTGATGAAGATAAAATAGAAAATCATATAAAAAATAAAAAACATAACTTAGAGATGATACTTATTTTTGAAAATACAAAAAATGAAGAGACATCTGCTTTAAAAATAAAAAAAGCAGTAGAAAAAGAAATTGAATACTCTTTTAATATCAATAACACATATTGGAAAAATATAAGTAAAGAAGAGTTTGTAAGTAAGATAGAAAAATTTAGAATTTTTTATCTACCTGCAACGCTTGATTTAGAATATTTAGAAAAATTTTTTAAAAAGATTTGGCAAAAAAATAATTTAGAGGAACCTCAAAAATATTATAAAATTTTTGAAGAGAGTAAGAAAGAAAAATTTTCTATGGGCTATTATAGAAAATTATTTTTAGATTTTTTAGCTGATATAGCAGATAAAATAAGAGAAGATGAAAAATATAGTGATTTTTGGAAAAAAAACATAAGTGTTTTGCTTTGGGAGAAGCCAGAATTTTATTTTAAGCCACAGGAAGAAAGAGCCTGCTACGAAAAATTAGAAGAAAATTCAAAACTGGGTTTGAATGTTGTGATTTCCACAAATTCTAGTAGATTTATAGAGCTTGAAGATTATAAAAATCTTTGTATTTTTAGAAAAATTGGAGATGAGGTACGAGTTTATCAATACAAAAAAAATCTTTTTCATCACGATGAGGTTAGTATTTTTAATATGAACTACTGGATAAACCCAGATAGGAGTGAATTGTTTTTTGCAAAAAAAGTAATTTTAGTTGAGGGACAAACAGATAAAATTGTACTTTCATATTTAGCAAAAAAATTAGATGTTTATAACTATGATTATTCTATAATAGAGTGTGGAAGCAAAAGTACGATACCACAATTTATAAAACTTTTAAATGCTTTTAGAATTCCTTATGTTGCAGTTTACGATAGAGATAATCACAAGTGGAGAAATGAAATGGAGATAGAAAATTCTAATTTGAAAAATAAAAAAATTCAAAGACTTATAAGTAAAAAAATTGGAAAATTTGTAGAATTTAAAAATGATATAGAAGAAGAAATTTACGAGCAAGACAGGGAAAGAAAAAGTTATAAGAATAAACCTTTCTATGCTTTGGAAAAAGTTATGGAAAAAAATTATAAAATTCCTAAAAGTTTAGAGGAAAAATTAAGAGAAATTTATAAATAGAGAGGAAGATATAGATGATAAAAGAAATATATTTAGCTGGTGGTTGCTTTTGGGGAGTACAAGCATACTTTGATAAGATAGAGGGAATAGTTGAAACAAAAGTTGGTTATGCAAATGGGGAAAAAGAAAATCCAACTTACGAAGATGTTTGCAACGGAGTAGGACATTCTGAAACTTTATATATGAAATATGATGAGAATATTATTTCATTAAAAGCAATTTTACAGTATTATTTTAGAATAATAGACCCAACAAGTTTGAATAAACAAGGAAATGATATTGGTGTTCAATATAGAACAGGAGTTTATTTTGTAGATGAAGCAGATGAGCAAATAATTCTAGAATTTATAAAAAAAGAGCAAGAAAGATATCCAAGAAAAATTGTTGTGGAAGTTTTAAAAATAGAAAATTTTTATTCAGCAGAAGAATATCATCAGAAATATTTAGAAAAAAATCCGACAGGTTATTGCCATATAAATATAAATTTAGCAAAAGATATAGTTATAGATGATGAAAAATATAAAAAAGAAGATACAGAGATTTTAAAAGAAAAATTAACTAAAATTCAATATGCAGTTACGCAAGAAAATGCAACTGAACCTGCTTTTCAAAATGAATATAATGATTGCCATGATAAAGGAATTTATGTTGATATAACAACGGGAGAGCCACTTTTTATTTCTACAAATAAGTTTGAATCAGGTTGTGGTTGGCCAAGTTTTACAAAACCAATTGCAATGGAGGTTTTAAATTATAGGGAAGATATATCTCATGGAATGAATAGAATTGAAGTTAGAAGTAGAGTTGGAAATGCACATTTAGGACATGTATTTGAAGATGGACCAAGACAAAGTGGAGGGCTAAGATACTGCATAAATAGTGCAGCTTTAAGATTTGTAGATTATGATGATTTAGAAAAAGAAGGTTACGGAGAACTAAAAAAATTATTTCAGAAATAAAGATATTATTTAAGGGGAATAAAATGAATGAAACTAAATTTTTAAAATTAAGTAAATTTATAAGTTTGGTTTTAAGGCATAAACCAGAACAAATAGGCATATCACTTGATAAAAATGGCTGGGCAAATACTAACGAACTTATTGAGAAAATAAAGCAAACTAAAAGAGAAATTGATTTAGAAATTCTTGAAGAAATTGTAAAGAAAGATAATAAAACGAGGTTTGTCTTTAATGAAGATAAATCAAAAATAAGAGCAAATCAAGGACATACAGTAAAAATTGATTTAGGCTATGAAGTCAAAGAGCCACCTGAATTTTTATATCACGGGACGGCAACAAAATTCATTGAAAGTATAAAAGAAGTGGGAATACAAAAAAAGAATAGACACCATGTTCATTTGAGTAAAGATATTGAAACTGCTACTATGGTTGGAAAAAGACACGGAGAAGTAGTTATTTTAAAAATATTTGCAAAAGAGATGAACAAAGCAGGAAATTTATTTTATGAGTCAGATAACGGAGTATGGCTTGTAGATGAAGTGCCTACAAAGTTTTTTGAGATTATAGATATGAGTAAAATATAGTAAATTTTTATTTCCGTAACTTATATTACATATTTAAAAAATTAAAAATGTTAGAATATATGTATAAAAAATAATATTTTAAATTTTTATAATATGTGGAGGTAAAAAAATGGATGAACAAAGAAAAGAAAATACAAAGAAGATGAAAAATTTTATAAAGGGAATAGATGAAGAAAAATTAAAAAAAGTTTTTGAAATTAAAACTGCTTATGATAATAAAGAGATTAGTATAGAAGAAGCACAAAAGCAAATGCAAGAAAAAATCAAAAAAATTACTCCGCCTGAACTTGCTTATATAGAACAAAATTTACAACAAGAAGTTCAAGATGAATGTATAAGAGAAAAAATTGATGAAATGCTTGCAATATACGAAGGGCTTTTGGTGTGGCCAGCTGAAGAATTAGAAAAAGACCACCCTATAAAAACTTACTATAATGAAAATTCTGCTATAAAAAAAGTTTTAGAAGATGGAAGTGCATTAGTTGGGAAAAAATTTATTTTAAATCCTTGGCTAGAAATTTTTGAAAAATTATATAATTTTAGAATACATACAAGTAGAAAACAAAATCAACTTTACACTATGTTAGAACAAAAAGGTTTTGATAGACCTACAAAAACAATGTGGCTTTTTGATGATGCAATAAGAGATGAAATAAATGAAGGGCTTAGAAAATTAAAAGAAAATGATGTTGAAGATTTTGATAAATTTTATGTTGATTTTAAAGCTGATATTTTAGATTTAATTGAAAAAGAAGAAACAATTTTATTTCCAACTTCACTTGATATGATTACAGAAGATGAATTTAGAGGAATGAGAAGAGGGGATGATGAAATAGGTTATTGTTTAATAGATAAACCAACTGAATTTTTACCTCTACCTAAAAAGCAAGAAGAGAGTGGACATCTAGGTGTACTTGCAAGTGAACTTGCTAATTTACTTGGAAAATATGGCTATGGAGATAAAAAAGAAGAAGAGGTTTTACATGTTTCAGAAGGGCAACTTACTTTGGAACAAATAAATCTAATTTTTAAACATTTATCAGTAGATTTATCTTTTGTTGATGAAAATGAGATAGTTAAATTTTACAGTGATACAAAACACAGAGTTTTCCCTAGAAGTAGTGGAGTAATTGGAAGAGATGTAAAAAATTGTCATCCCGCTGGAAGCGTCTATATAGTTGAGGAAATAATAGATAAATTTAGAAAAGGGGAACAAGAACAAGTTGAATTTTGGATAAATAAACCAGATTTATTTATATACATAATTTATACAGCAGTTCGTGATGAAAAAGGTAATTTCAGAGGAGTCTTGGAAATGATGCAAGATTGTACTCATATAAGAGCTTTGGAAGGTTCAAGAACTTTGCTTACTTGGGAAGATGAGAATTTAGATTCTCCAGAAGAAAAAAAACAAGAAAAAAATCAAGAAGAAGATAAAAAAGAAAATACAGAAATAGAAACAGGAGAAATTTTAACAGCAGAAACAAAAATAAAACCTCTGTTTGATAAATATGATGGACTAAAAGAATATTTTATAAGTTTAAATCCAGCATTTCAAGCATTAAGAACACCTCTTGCAAGAATAATGTTGCCGAAGGCTACACTTGGAACTGCAAGTGGAAGAAGTGGAATGCCACTTGAAGATATTATAGAAAAATTAAATGAATTTATAAAAAATTATAAGAAAAAATAAAAAAAAGGAGCGTTAAGCTCTTTTTTTTTTACTTAAGTAAAAATTAGAATTCACTTTCTTGGCTAGTCACTGACAAAGTTTTGCTTGTCTTTTGACTTCAATACCTAAACTAAGCAAAACTTTTAGATATTTAGGGGAAAGCGGTATAAGTAGAGTGAAGCGAATGCTGTTATTTTATTTTTTATTAAAAATAAAATAAATTTTTTCAAAAAAATACTAATTATAATTATATTTTGTGTTATAATATAATGTCCGAATTATGTTTTGAAAGAGGAAGATATGAAAAAAGCAATTTTTTTAGATAGAGATGGTACAATCAATGTTGAAAAAAATTATTTATATAAAATAGAAGAATTAGAATTTGAAAGTGGTGTAGTGAATGCCCTAAAAACATTTAAAAAATTGGGTTATTTATTGATAGTTGTGAGTAATCAATCTGGAATTGGGAGAGGTTATTATACAGAAGAAGATTTTTATAAATTTTCAGAAGAGATGAATAAAATTTTAAAAAAAGACAAAGTAGAGATAGATGAATTTTATTTTTGCCCTCATCATCCAGAAAAAGCAAAAGATAAATATAAAATAGAATGTGAATGTAGGAAGCCAAATAATAAGTTGATAGAAGATGCTATAAAAAAATATGATATTGATAGAGAAAATTCTTATATGATAGGAGATAAAATTTCAGATATTTTAGCAGGGGAAAAATCAAACTTAAAAACAATTTTGGTAAAAACTGGACACGGAAGAAGTGAATTAGAAGAAATGAATGAGTTAGAAAAAGAAAAAATAAATATCTGTGAAAATTTAGGAGAAGTAGCAGAATTTTTAAAAAGAAAAAAATTAAATGGATTATTGAAAGAAAAATTTTCAGTTGATGTTGAGATTTCATCTGTGGCAATGAATACGGATAAAGTCAAAAAAGGGACTTTATTTTTTGCCATAAATAATGGAAATAAATATGTAGATTTGGCTTTACAAAAAGGTGCAAGTTTAGTAATAGCAGATAACAGTGAAGTGAAAGATACAAGAATTATTAAAGTTAAAGATACAGTTGAAACAATGCAAGAACTAGCAAAAGAATATAGAAAAAAATTAGGATTAAAAATAATTGGTATCACTGGAAGTAATGGAAAAACATCTACAAAAGATATAATTTTTAGTATTTTATCTCAAAAATATAAATGTTTAAAAACAGAGGGGAATTATAATAACCATATAGGTTTGCCTTACACAATATTATCTTTGACTGATGAAGAAGATTTTGGAATTTTAGAGATGGGTATGAGTGATTTTGGAGAAATAAAATTATTGGGAGAGATTTCTCAACCAGATTATGCCGTGATTACTAATATTGGAGATTCTCATTTAGAATTTTTAAAAAATAGAGAAAATGTATTTAAAGCAAAAACAGAACTTTTAGAATTTGTGGAAGCAGATAAGACTTTTGTCTGTGGAGATGATGAATATTTATCAAGACTAGATAATACAATTAAAATTGGTTTTGATAATAAAAACAATAAAATAATTTCGTCTGTTGAGATAGAAGAAAAAGGAAGCAAATTTATTTATGATGATGAAAAATATCAAATCTCACTTTTAGGGAAACATAATGTTGTGAATACTGCCCTTGCAATAGAACTTGCAAAGAGTATAGAGTTTTCAAAAAAAGAATTGGAAGATGGTTTGAAAGCTATAAAAATAACAGCTATGAGATTTCAAGAAATAAAAAGAGATGAAGATATTTATATAAATGACGCATACAATGCAAGTCCAACTTCTATGAAAGCTGCAATAGATACTTTTAATTCAATTTATAATGATAGGTATAAGATTGCAATTTTAGGAGATATGTTGGAACTTGGAGAAAATGAAATAAATTTACATATAGATATTTTAAATTATTTATTAGATAAAAATATAAAGTTAATTTATCTTTATGGAGAGAGAATGAAGAAAGCTCATCAAAAATTTATGGAAGATAAAAATGAAGAATATAGATTTTGGTGTTATGAAACGAAAGAGCAAATTATTGAAAGTTTAAAAAATATTAGAATGAAAAAAGTAATACTTCTAAAAGGTTCAAGAGGAATGAAACTAGAAGAAATAATAGAAAAATAAAAAGGGGCGAAATTTAGTAATGTTATACTTTATAGGTTTGAGTTTTGAAAATTTAATGTTCTTAAAATCAATTTATTTAAGAGCACTTATTAGTTTTGTTTTATCATTTTCTCTTGTTTTATTAACGGGAAAATCATTTATAAATTTTTTAAAAGTGAAAAAGTTTGGAGAAGCCATAAGAGAAGATGGACCTAGTTCTCACTTTTCAAAAAAAGGAACACCTACTATGGGTGGAGTTTTAATAATTTTAGCAATTTTAGTAACAACTATTTTAGTAAACGACTTGTCTAATAAATTGATACTAATTCTTTTATTAAGCACATTAGGTTTTGCCGGAATAGGTTTTATAGATGATTATAAAAAATTTACTATAAGTAAAAAGGGATTAGCGGGAAGAAAGAAATTATTATTTCAAGGACTAATAGCGTTTTTAGTGTGGGCTTATGTATATTTTGTAGGACTTACAGGAAATCAGGTTTTAGATTTGTCAATAATCAACCCAATAAAGGCAACAAGTACATTTTTTATAGGTGGAATAGGAATGTTCGTTTTTATTCAAATAATTTTGATGGGGACATCAAATGCCGTAAATATAACAGATGGATTGGATGGTTTAGCAATTATGCCTATGCTTATTTGCTCAACTATTTTAGGAGTAATAGCTTATTTCACAGGACATATAGAACTTAGTAAACATTTGAATTTATTTTATATAGTTGGCTCGGGAGAAATAAGTGTATTTTTATCAGCAGTAGTTGGGGCAGGACTTGGTTTTCTTTGGTATAACTGCTATCCAGCACAAATTTTTATGGGAGATACTGGCTCTTTAACTCTTGGGGGAATTTTAGGAGTTATAGGAATTTTACTAAAACAGGAGTTGATCCTTCCGATAATGGGTTTTGTTTTTGTATTAGAAGCTGTTTCAGTAATTTTACAAGTTGGTTCTTTCAAATTAAGAGGGAAAAGAATTTTCAAAATGGCACCGATACATCACCATTTTGAATTATCTGGAATACCAGAAGCAAAAGTAACAATAAGATTTTGGATAGCAACCTTAATATTTGGAATGATAGCTTTGGGAATAGTTAGAATGAGAGGTATTATAATATGATGAAGAAAGTTATGATATATGGAAATGGACTTAGTGGAAGAGGAGCTAAAAAACTTTTAGAAAAAGAAAATTATGAAGTAATTTTAGTTGATGATAAAACAGCAATGTCTTCACAAGAAGCAATAAATTATTTAGATAGCAATAATGATATAGAATTTTTTATAAAAAGTCCAGGAATTCCTTATAATAAATTAGTACAAAAAGTTAAAGAGAAAAAAATAGAAATTTTAGATGAAGTAGAATTAGTTTATAATTATATGCAAGAAAAAAATATAAACACAAAAATAATAGCAATTACAGGAACGAATGGCAAAAGTACAACGACAGCTAAAATGTCAGAGTTACTTTCTTACGCAGGATATAAATCTGCTTATGCTGGAAATATAGGAGTGTCTTTTTCAGAAACTATTTTAAATGCAGAAGCTAAGGGCGAAAATTTAGATTATATAGCTTTAGAACTTAGTTCTTTTCAATTAGAAAATATAAAAGAATTTAAACCTTATATTGCTTTAATAGTTAATTTAGGACCTGACCATATAGAAAGATATTCTTCTTTTGATGAGTATTATGATACAAAATTCAATATAAGTACGAAACAAAATGAAACGGAATTTTTCATAGAAAATATAGATGATAAAGAAATAGTTAAAAGAGAAAATTTAATTAAGGGGAATATAGTAAAACTTTCTAAAAAAACTGAGGCAGATATTTATTCAAAAGATGGGAAAATCTATTGGAAAAAAGAATATCTGATGGAAACTTCTGAACTTAGTTTAAAGGGAGAACATAATTTAGAAAATATGCTATATATAATAGCAGTAGCAAAAATTATAGGTGTAGATAATAAAAAAATTAAAGAATTTTTAAAACAAGCCACACCATTGGAACACAGAACAGAAAACTTTTTTTCGTATGGAAAAGTAAAATTTATAAATGATTCAAAGGCGACTAATGTTGATTCTACAAAAGTAGCATTGGAATCATATAAAGACTGTATTTTAATTTGTGGAGGTTATGATAAAGGTGTTGATTTGAAGCCGTTAGCTACTTTAATAAAAGAAAATACAAAAGAAGTTTATTTAATAGGAGTAATTGCAGAGCAAATAAAAAAATTATTGCTTGATATAAATTATGATAAAAATAAAATTTTCAATTTTGAAAATATAGAAAACACTTTGAAAGAATTAAAAGTAAAATTAAATAAAGAAAAAGAAGAAGTGATTTTATTATCACCAGCAACCTCAAGTTATGACCAATTTAAGTCATTTGAACATAGAGGAAAGTTTTTTAAGGAAGAAGTAGTAAAAATATTTGGGTAGGTGTAGAGATGAAAAAAGTTTTATTGACAACAGGTGGAACGGGAGGACACATATATCCTGCTCTTGCAGTTGCAGAGAATTTAAAGTCTAAAGGAATAGACACTATTTTTGTTGGAAGTAACTTAAGAATGGAAAAAGATTTAGTTCCTGCAAGTGGCTATAAATTTATAGGTTTAGATATAAAAGTTCCAAGAGATTTTAAAAATATATTTTCTTATATTAAAACTGTATTTGAAGCATATAAAATAGTAAAGAGAGAAAAACCTGATGCAATAATTGGATTTGGGAATTATATATCAATTCCTGTTGTTTTTTCAGGCGTTTTACAAAGAAAAAAAGTTTATTTACAGGAGCAAAATGTTAATTTAGGTTTTGCAAATAAATTATTTTATAAATTTGCTAAAATGACTTTTTTAGCTTTTGAAAAAACTTATGATGATATGCCTATGAAACATCAAAAAAAATTTAAAGTAACTGGAAATCCATTAAGAAAAGAAGTGGAAAATTTAAATTATGATGAAGAAAGAGAGAAGTTAGGGATAAAAGAAGATGAAGAAGTACTTCTTATAACTGGAGGTAGTTTAGGGGCAGAAGAAATAAATGATGGAATTATAGAGAATTGGGAAAAAATTAAAGATGTAAAAAATTTAAGAATTTTTTGGGCAACTGGAAAAAATAATTATGAAAAGGTAATTTCAAAAATAGAAAAAAGAAATATAGATAGAATAGATCCATATTTTGAAGATATGTTAAGTGTTATGACAGCTTCAGATTTAGTCATTTGTAGAGCTGGAGCTTTAACGATTTCGGAAGTAATAGAACTGGAAAGACCATCAATAATTATTCCATATAGTTCAAAAAAGGTTGGGCAATATGATAATGCAAAAATGCTAGAGGATACTCAAGCATCATATGTTTATTTGAATAAAAAAGTGAATGAAGCGATTGAAAAGGCACTAATACTCATAAAAAATTCAGAAGAACTAAAAAAAATGAGGATTAGACTAAAATCGTTAAAAAAATCTAAAGCCTCAGAAGAAATAATAGCAAATTTAGATATTTGGAGGAACTAGTGTGAGTATAGAAAATAAAGATAAAAAAGAAAGAATTTATTTTATAGGTATAAATGGTATAGGGATGAGTGCTCTAGCTAAGATTATGAAATGTAAGGGCTATGATGTTATTGGTGCCGATATATCTGAAAGTTATGTTACAGAGGAGTTAATCTCTTTAGGGATAAAAGTTTATACTGAACATAATGCTAAAAATTTAAAAGGAGTGGATTTTGTAGTTGCATCTACTGCTATAAAAGAAAGTAATCCAGAAATTGCTTATGCAAAAGAAAATAATTTAAAAATTTTAAAAAGAGGAGAACTTTTAGCAAAATTACTAAATGAAGAAGTTGGAATAAGTATAGCGGGGACACATGGAAAAACTACGACAAGCTCTATGCTTGGAGCAACTATGTTAAGTAAAGATCCAACAATAGTTATAGGTGGAATTTTACCAGAAATAAAATCTAATGCAAAATACGGAAGCAATAAATATTTTATTGCTGAGGCAGATGAAAGTGATAATTCATTTTTATATATGAAACCTAAATATTCTGTGATAACTAATATAGAAGCTGATCATTTAGATGTACATGAAAATTTAGAAAATATTAAAAAATCCTTTTTACAATTTATAAGCCACACTGAAAATGAAGTTTTAGCTTGTATAGACTGTGAAAATACAAGAGAAGTAATAAATAATTCAACAAAAAGAGATATTATAAAAACATATTCTTTGAAAAATAGTAAAGCAGATATTTATGCAAAAGAAATTAAAATTAAAAATAAAGAGACAAGTTTTTCTGTTGTTATAGATAATGAAAAGATTGGAGAATTTATTTTAAATGTTCCTGGTGAACATAATATTTCAAATGCCTTACCAGTAATTTATTTTTCATTAAAATTTGGTGTAGATAAAACTTTAATAAAAGAGGCATTATATAAATTTAAAGGTTCAAAGAGAAGATACGATATTCTTTTTGATGGAGAGATAAGAAACTATAAATTGAGAATAATAGATGACTATGCTCATCATCCAACTGAAATAAAAGCGACTTTAAGTGGAGTTAAATCAGTTGATGATTTTGATATAGTTGCAGTTTTTCAGCCACACCGATACAGTAGGGTAAAATTTTTATTAGATAATTTTAAAGGGGCATTTAAGGATGTAAAGAAAGTTATATTGCTACCTATTTACTCAGCAGGAGAAGAAAATTCAAATGATGTTAGTATTGAAAAATTGAAAGATAGTATAGGTCATTCTAATATAGAAGTTATAAATGAGTGGCAAGATATAAAAGAATATGTCAAAAAAATACAGAGAAATACAACTTTTGTATTTATGGGAGCAGGAAATATTTCAAAATTAGCTCATGAGTTGAGTGAAGAAATAAATAAAAATTAAAAATTTATTTTTTAAAATATAGAAGGGAAAAAATTATAATGAAAGAATTTGAAAATTATGAAATAAAAGACTATTCTAATATGAAAGTTGGAGGAAAAGCTAAAAAACTTATAATTTTAGAAAAAAAAGAAGAACTTATTGCTGTGTATAAAAATGAAAAAGAGATTTTTTTACTGGGGAATGGAACAAATGTTTTATTCACTGATGAGTACATGGACAAGACTTTTGTTTGTACAAAAAATGTAAATAGAATAGAAAATTTAGAAAATAAAAGAGTAAAAGTTGAGATGGGAGCTACTATCAATGATTTGATAGATTTTATGGGAGAAAATAATTACTCTGGCTTAGAAAGTCTATATGGAATACCGGGAACAATAGGTGGACTTATTTATATGAATGGTGGAGCCTTTGGAGTAGAAATTTTTGATAAAATAGAATCTATTGAAATTTTAGATGAGAAATTTCAAATTAGAGAAATAAAAAAAGAAGATTTAAAAGTTTCCTATAGAAGGACAGAAATTCAAGATAAAAATTGGCTTGTAATTAGTGCAGTATTTAAATTTGATGAAAATTTTGATGCTGCAAGAGTAAAAGAAATAAAAGAACTTCGTGAAAGTAAACATCCTTTAGATAAACCAAGTTTGGGAAGCACATTTAAAAATCCAGATGGAGATTTTGCAGCAAGACTAATATCAGAATGTAATTTAAAAGGTTACAGTGTTGGTGGAGCAAAAATTTCAGAAAAACATCCCAATTTTATTTTAAATATGGGAAATGCAAAATTTAAAGATATAGAAAAAATTTTAAATACTGTAAAAGAAAAAGTCTTTGAAAAATTTTCTGTGAAGTTAGAAGAAGAAATAATTATTATAAAATAATTTTTTATTGGGAGTGAAAAATGAAGATAGCAGTTTTTATGGGTGGAACTTCTTCTGAAAGGGAAATTTCGTTGAGAAGTGGAGAAGCGGTTTTAAATAGTTTAAAAAAACAAAATTATGATGCCTACGGTGTTACTTTAAATGAAGATAATCAAATAAGTGCTTTCATTGAAAATGATTATGATTTAGCATATTTAGTTTTACATGGTGGGAATGGAGAAAATGGGAAAATTCAAAGTTTGTTAGATATATTAGGAAAGAAATATACTGGCTCTGGTTTTTTAGCAAGTGCCATAACAATGGATAAGAAAAAAACGAAACAGGTAGCAAGTCAAATTGGAATATTGAGCCCTAGAGAATATGATAGATCAGAAGAAGTTAAAAATTTTCCTGTAATAGTTAAGCCAGTTGATGAAGGTTCGAGTAAGGGACTTTTTATTTGTAATAATAAAAAAGAATTAGAAATTGCAATTGAAAAAATTGAAAAACCAATAATAGAAGATTATATAGTTGGAGAAGAGTTAACAGTAGCAGTTTTAAATGGAGAATCACTTGGAGTATTAAAAATAATTCCAAAGGCTGCAACGATTTATGACTATGATTCAAAATATCAAATTGGTGGCTCTATTCATGAATATCCAGCTAAAATAGAAGATAAATTATATAAAGAAGCAATGAAATTAGCAGAACTTATACATAAAGAATTTGGAATGAAAGGTATTTCAAGAAGTGATTTTATTTTGAGTAATAATAAACTTTATTTTTTAGAAGTAAATTCTTCTCCTGGAATGACTAAGACAAGTTTAGTTCCAGATTTAGCAACATTGAAGGGGTATACTTTTGATGACATAGTGAAAATTACAGTTGATACTTTTAAAAATTAGTTAGATATTAAATAAGGGGTAAGTTTATGATTTTAAGAATTATTATTTTTAGTTTAGTAGCATATGTATTTTTCCTCATACCAAAAAATTTTTTAAGTTTGGATTATTTTAAAATTACTAAAATAAATGTGGTAGATAATTCAAAAATATTAGAGTCAGAATTGACAAGTTTAACAAAAAAGATATATAATAAGAAAAATGTACAATTAAATTATGAAGAATTAGAAAAATTTTATAAGAAAGATTTAAGAATAGAAAAATTAAAATTTGAAGATGTAGGGCTTGGAGAAATTAAAATAACTGCTGAAGGAAAGAAATTAAAATGTTATACTATAAAAGATAATAAGGTTTTTCTTGTGGATAAAAACGGAGAAATTTTTGGTTACTTGCATGAAAATGAAAGAGAATTTTTACCTATTCTTATAGCTAATAATAGAGAAGAAAGAAGAGAATTGATAGAAATTTTAGATCGTATTTCGGGAATATATTTAGTAAAGTATATTTCCCAGTTTTCTAAAATTTCAAAGGATGAGTATAAAATTATTTTAATTGACGGTATTAAATTAAAAATTAAATCAGATATCAGCTTGGAAAAACTAAAAATTGCAGAAAGACTTTACTTAGATGTGAAAGAAACAAAAAAAGTAGATTATCTTGATTTGCGTTTTAATGATTATATAATAAAATATATAGGTGATGATGAATGAAAGAGAAAAAAATTATGAAAGTAGCACTGGATATTGGGAACCATAGTATAAAATTACTTATGGGAGAAATGAATTCAGAATGCACTAAAATTTCAGTTTTAGATTATGTAAAAGTTAGAAGTAAAGGAATAAGGAAAAGTATTATAGAAGATTCAGAAGCATTTTACGAATCTCTTAGTGAAGCAGTAGAAGAGCTAACAAATAAAACAGGTTACACAATAGATAAATTATCTGTGGGAATAGGAAGCTCTGGAGTTATTTCAAGAACTAAAAATGTAAAAATTTCTTTTGAGGAAAAAGAAATAGAAAAAGAAGATTTAGAAAGTTTATATAGAAAAGCTAGAAAAGAAATTTTTGGGGCGAAGATTGACGGTTATTACAGAATTTTATATTGTGAGGCATATAATATAAAAATAAATAATGCTAAAATAGTTAAAGACCCAGTTGGAATGATAGCAAAAGAATTGCAAGCAACAATTTACATGGTGTATATTGATGAAGCATATGTAGAAAAAATAGTTGAGATAATAAATAAATTAGGTTTAGAAGTGGATAATATATATTTAAATTCTTATGTTTCAGCAAAAGGAACTTTAGATGCTGAATCAAGAAAAATGGGGATAGCCCATGTTGATATAGGATATGCTTCAACTGATATTATTTTATTAAAAAATGATAAAGTTTTACATACTAAAACAATACAAATAGGAGAAATGCACTATATTTCAGACTTATCTTATATGCTTAAAATTTCTAAAGAAATGGCAAAAGAAATTTTGGAGAAATTTAAGAAGAAGAAATATGAATCGGATAATACTATAAAATTTGATTCCAAAAAAGTTTCTATAAGGGATATTAAAGATGTTATTCAAGCTAGAACAGGAGATATAACAGATTTTATAAATTTAACTATAGAGGATTCAGGATTTAATGGTTACTTAGCTAAGGGAATAGTTTTAACTGGAGGAGTGGCAGATTTAGAAGGTGTTTTAGAAAATATAAAAAGTAAAATTGGTTATCCGGTGAAGAAAGAACTGCCAATAAAAATAAAAGGTTTAGATAGTTTTTATGGAGATGCAGTTGTAGTAGGAATATTTTTAGAAGATTTAGAGAAAGAATATTATTTGTATCAAGATAGGTTAAAAAATAAAGAAAATATTAGCACAAATGAAATAGAAGAGGAAAAAGAAAAAGAAGAAAGTTTTGATGAAGTTGATGAAATTTTAGAAGAAGAATCAGCTGAAGAAAAAGAAGGTATTTTAAGTAAGGTTGGAAAATTTTTCAAAGAATTTTTTTAAAATAAGTAATAAAAAAATAATATAAAAGGGGAGGATTTATCTATGAGTGAAGGGTTAAAAAATCTTGTAAAAATAAAAGTAATTGGTGTTGGTGGCGGTGGTGGAAACGCCATAAATGATATGGTGTATTCTGGAGTTAAAGGAGTGGAATTTATAGCTGCAAATACAGATAGACAAGATTTAGAAAAATCTTTAGCAGATATAAAACTTCAAATTGGAGAAAAATTAACAAGAGGATTGGGAGCAGGAGCCGATCCTTATGTAGGAAAAGAAGCAGCAGAGGAAGATAAAGAAAAAATAGAAGAATTATTAAAAGGAACGGATATGCTATTTATTACTGCTGGAATGGGTGGTGGAACTGGAACAGGAGCAGCACCAGTTATTGCTGGAATAGCTAAAGCTTTAGGAGTTTTAACAGTAGCAGTAGTAACTAAACCATTTAGTTTTGAAGGAAAGAAAAGAAAAAATAATGCAGACGAAGGAATAAAAAATTTAAAAGAAAATGTAGATAGTTTGGTTGTAATACCTAATGATAAATTATTTGATTTACCTGATAAGACAATAACTTTACAAAATGCTTTTAAAGAAGCAAATAATATTTTAAGAATAGGAATAAAAGCAGTTGTTGATTTAGTTATGGGACAAGGATTTATAAATTTAGACTTTGCAGACATAAGAGCAACTCTTTTAGATTCTGGAATAGCAGTTTTAGGATTTGGAGAAGGAGAAGGAGAAAACAGAGCAATGAAAGCTGCAGAAAAAGCTTTACTATCTCCACTTTTAGAAAAATCTATACAAGGAGCAGATAAAATACTTATTAACTTGATGACATCTGCAGATGTTGGATTACAAGAATCACAATCAGTTGCTGAAATAATAAGAGAAGCAGCAGGAAAAACAATTGATGATGTAATGTTTGGTGTAAGTATAAATCCAGATTTCACAGATAGAATAGAAATTACTATTATAGCTAATAATTTTAGTGACGAAACAGAAAAAAGCGAACCTTTTATAAAAGTAGTTGAGAAAAAGGAAGAAGAAGTTAAACAAGAAGTAAAGAAAGAGGAAATGGAAGATTTAGATTTACCTGTTTGGATGAGAAAAAAATAAAAAAATAAAAAGGAATTCTGAAATAGAGTTCCTTTTTTATTTGAATTAAAATTTTATTTGAGAGCTTAAGATAAAAAATATTTAATTTATTTTTCACATTTTATAGATTAAATTAAAATATATAAAAATATATAAAAATATCAATAAATAATTATGAGGAATTTTTTAATATAAAAAAGAAACTCAGTTTACTTTTTTTAATTTTTGTGCTATTCTTCATATTAAGAATTAGTAAATTGAACAGATAAAATTAGCAGTAAAAAATAAAAAATCAAGGAGGAGTTTATGTTAAAAAAGAAAGTGTTGTTTTTAGGACTTTGTCTTAGCTTGGTACTTGGAGCAAATGCTTTTGCTGAGGATGTTAAACCAGTAAAAGAGGCTGTAGTATCTCAAGAAGTTAAAGACTGGAGACCATTTGATGAAAATGGTGAAATGATAAGAAATGATAGAGATGCAATGGGAGAAAAAGGAGTAATCTCTACTGGAAAATTTGAAGCATCTAAAATTGGTAAAGAAATTTTAGCTAAAGGTGGAAATGCTATTGACGCAGCTGTTGCAGCTGGTTTTGCATTAGGAGTATGTGAACCAAACTCATCTGGACTTGGTGGTGGAGGTTTCATGGTTATTAGAAGTGCAAAAACTGGGAAAACAGTTTTTATAGATTTTAGAGAAAGAGCACCTAAAAAAGCCTTACCAGAAATGTGGAAAGTTGGAGAAGATGGAAAAGTTGTAGGAAATCAAAAATTTGAAGGTGGAAAAGCTGCTGGAATACCAGGAGAAGTAGCAGGGCTTTTATATGCACTAGAAAACTATGGTACTATGTCAAGAGAAGAAGTTATAAGACCATCTATTGATTTAGCTAAAAATGGATTTGTAGTAACTCCTACATTATCATCAGATATGAAAAATAAATATGATAGATTAGAAAAATATGTGGAAGCAGGAAAAGTATACTTAAATAAAGATGGTTTCCCTTATGAAATAGGAGATACATTTAAAAACGAAGATTTAGCAAAAGCTTTAGAAATTATAATTAAAAAAGGGAAAGATGGTTTTTATAAAGGAGAAATTGCTGAAGCAATTGTAAAAGCTGCTAATAAATATGATGGTGTATTTACTATGGAAGATTTAGCAAATTATAAACCAGTTGTTAAAGAACCAGTAAAAGGAACTTATAGAGGATATGAAATTTTCTCTTCACCATCTCCTAGTTCAGGTGGAGCAATAGTTGTTGAAATTTTAAATATTTTAGAAAACTTTAATGTTGGAGAATTAAAAGTTAATTCACCAGAATATTTACATTTATTCTCAGAAGTTTATAAAATGGCTTATGCAGATAGAGGAAAATATATGGGAGATAGCGATTATGTAGATGTTCCAATGAAAGGTTTCACTTCTAAAAAATATGCTAAAGAGCTTGCAAAAGAAGTTGATTTAACAAAATCACAAGACAGTAAAGCACATGACCCTTGGGTATATGAACATGAAGATACAACTCATTATTCAATAGCAGATAAAGAAGGAAACATGGTTTCTATAACTAAAACTGTTAATGGACTATTTGGAAGTTCAGTAGTGGTTGATGGATATGGTTTTGTTTTAAATAATGAAATGGGAGACTTTAATACTGGTGCAGGTCATCCAAATTCAATAGCTCCAGGGAAAGCACCTTTAAGTTCTATGTCACCAACAGTTGTACTTAAAGATGGAAAACCATTTATGGTATTAGGTTCTCCAGGTGGACCAAAAATAATCAGTACAGTTGCTCAAATTATAAGTAGAATAGTTGACCATAAAATGGGACTACAAGAAGCAGTAGATACTCCTAGACTATATGATAATACTAAAAATGAAATAGGGCTTGAAAGTAGAATACCAGAAGAAACTATTAAAAAATTAGAAGAAATGGGACATAAAGTTCATAAAACTATAGAATGGTATAGAGGAATGGGTTCTGTTCAAGCTGTTTTATATAGAGAAGATGGACTTTTAGAAGGAGCAGCAGACCCAAGAAGAGATGGAAAAGCATTAGGATATTAAAATAAATAAAAAGTAAGAGGGGAAAATCACAATGAAAAAATTATTAACAGTATTATTATTTTCAATTTTATCGGTAGCAATGTTTGCAGCAAAATTTGAAAAACCAATTTTATTAACTTCAGTTGGTCAAAGTGCTGATGTTCAAATGGCAAAGGCATTATTAAAAAAAGCAAAAATAGATGTAGAATTTAGTAAAAATATAAAAGCTGAAGAATTAAAAGATCAAAAAACTTTAATTTTAGCTATTGGAGGAAGTTCAAAAGGACTTGGAGCAGCAGGAATAAAAGCAGAAGATGAAATAGTAAGAGTAGAGAAATTGATAAAAGCAGCAAAAGCTAAAGGAATGAAAATGGTAGGTATGCATATAGGTGGAACTGCAAGAAGAGGAGAATTATCGGATAAATTTGTAAATGTTGCAGCACCTCATGTTGACTATTTAATTGTAGTAGCTGAAGGAAATAAAGATGGAGCATTTTCTAAAATAGCAACTGATAAAAAAATAGAGATGTCGGAAGTTAAAAAAATTACTGAAACATTAAAACCTTTAAATGAAATTTTTAAATAAAATTTTAGATTTATTTTAAGAACTTTTAAAGATAAATATTTTATTAAAGAGGGAACAGAAATGTTCCCTTTTTAAGAGAACAACAAAGGAGGAAAAAGTATATGTCAATGGAACTTATACTATTTATAGCAATGGTAACAGTTTTTGCTGTTTCTTGCTTCTTATTTAAACTTCCAGTTAGTATAGCAATGTTTTTATCAGCAATTTCAGGAACTTTAATTTCTGGAAATGGGATTCCTGTAAGACATTTAGTTGAAGGAAGTTTTTCATATATAGATACTATTTTAGTAATTTCAACAGCAATGATTTTTATGAAAATAATTGAAGAAATAGGAACTTTAAATAGTTTAACATCAGTAATTTTGAAAAAATTTCATAAAACACCTGTAATTTTACTTATATTATTGATGTTTATTGCAATGTTCCCGGGAATGATAACAGGCTCATCTACGGCAGCAGTTTTAACTGCTGGAAGTATAGTAGCTCCAATATTTATGATATTGGGAATACCGATAGTAGAAACGGCAGCAATTGTAGCAATAGGTGGACTTTGTGGGATGATAGCCCCACCAGTTAATGTACCTGCTATGATAATTGGTGGAGGAATAGATATGCCTTATGTAGGATTTACAATTCCATTATTACTTTTAACAATTCCAGTTGCTATATTTTCTGTTTTATATTTAGGAATGAAATATGTAAAAAATATAGACTACGAAGTAATAAAAGAAAAAGTTAAAGTAGAAGATAATGGATTGAAATTATATATTCCTATAATAGTAGTTGTATTTTTAATGGTAGCAGATAAAGTGTTTCCTAGATTTTTTGGTTTAGGAATGCCATTTATTTTTATGATAGGCTCAGCAATAGGAATAGTATGTGGTAAAAAAATAAATGTTATAAAGGTTTCAAAAGATGCTATCAATCAATGTTTACCAGTGTTAGGAATTTTGATGGGAGTTGGAATGTTTATTCAGACTATGACATTAACTGGAGTTAGAGGTTTTGTAGTAGTTAGTAGTTTAAGTTTACCACCAACTTTATTATTTGTAGCTATGGCAATAACAATACCATTATTTGGAGCAGTTTCTTCATTTGGAGCTTCATCTGTTTTAGGAGTTCCCTTTTTAATGGCATTCTTGGCATATA
>JAGYHM010000008.1 GCA_018457305.1 Fusobacterium sp.
TATGCAGAAGAAAAGGCAGAAGTTATAAAATTAGAAAAGGGGACAATTTATTCTATTGTATTTATTGGCTCTTTTGCATCTCTGTATACAACTAGTCCCCAGTTTTTATTTTCACTTCTAGATGTCCCCTCTAATTTTTTAGGATCTTCTTTTTTAGCTTTCTTTTCAACTTTTCTCTTTTCCCAATTCTTTTTAGTATCTTCTTTACCCGGAGTTATAGGCTCATCTTTAGGTGGTTCAGTATAATGTTTTTTACCTCCTCTTTCTTCTGCACTTTCTGGTCTTTTAAAAGCATCATTGTGATAATACTTTTCTTTTTTATCTCCTCTTCCCTCATAAGCTTTATTATTATCATCATACATATAATTCATTCCAAATTGCCAAGAAGCCCATGGAGATTTTACAACTTGATTTCCTTGTTCTTTTAATTTAATTTGTTCTAAACGAGCTTTTGCTACTTTTGCTCTAAGTTCTTTTAAACGAGATTTAGAAATCTTCAAATTGTTATATTCTTTTAATACCAATATATCATCATCAGCTACTTTTGCTTTTGCCTTTGCAACTTTTACCACTTTTTTAGTTTGTACATTATCTTGAGAAAAAGCATTTACTCCTAGCATTAAAAAAGCTACTGCTAATCCTGTTGAGAAATTAACAGACTTATAACGCTTAGCAATAGAACGCAAACTATTCTCTACATCTCTTAAAGTATTACTCTTCATTTTTACCTCCTACAACGAAAGTTTCATTTGGATTTAAACGCTTTACTAACTCAAATTCAACTCTTCTATTTTGAAATCTTTCTTCTTTGGTTCTATTAGGTGTAATTGGCTCTTCTTCTCCTTTTCCAACAATTCCTTTTATTCTGCTTTCTTCTAAACCAAATTCAAGTAATTTTTCTCTAACTGCTTTGGCTCTTCTCTCCGATAAACCTATATTGTATAAATTTGTCCCAACAGAATCTGTATGTCCTTCAATTGTAACTACATAATCGTATACTTCAATAAATTTTATTACATTTTTTAATATTTCAAAATATTCAGGTTTTACCACTGACTTATCAAAATCAAAATTTAAAGCTCTCGCATCAAATACAATAGTTACTTTTTCAGGAATAAGTTCTACATCTAATTTATCTATTTCTAAAGCATTTATTCTAATACTATTTTCTCTCATTTGAGTAGTAGTCAATTTTTGAAAAGAAAATGCTGAAATAGAGAAAATGAATAAAAATAATAATATCTCTATTTTTCTAAATCTTCTTTCCATGCTTCAGCCTCCTTTTCTAACCATTTATGTTCTTTTGTATATCTTATTTGACCTTCTTGCTCTAATCTATCAATTTTTTTTATTTTTACTGCCTTGTTTTGTCTTAGATATTCTTCAATAACGTCCAATCTATCTTCATTTCGTTGAACTACTTTTTGATTAACACAAGCAGTTGATAACACCGCAACCATAAATAATAATCCTATTTTTTTCATTCTTATAACCTCCTATTTAACCTCTGTTTTAATTTCATTTTTTAAAGAATCTAAATAATTATTTATTTCTAATATTTCTTTCTCTATTCTTTCTATTTCTTTATTCATTTCTCTTGCATCTTTTATCTTTTTTGGTTTTAATTCCATTTTTTTTCTATATACATCTATCTCATTTTCTTCACGAGCAACACTTCTCACCACTCTTTGGTAAAAATCTAAATTTACAAGTGCTTCCCCCTTAATTTTACTTATTTCATCGGGATATACAACTTCTTCTGTTCTATCTTCTAATATTTTAATATTCTCTTTTCTTCTTTGTTCTAGTCTTTCTTTTTCTAATTTTTCTAGTTTTTCTAATCTGTCTTTTTGCTCTTTATCATTTTCTTGTTTTGCTATTGATTTTTCTAGGTCTTCTGGTGAAATTCCGTATTTTTCTTCATATTCTTTTAGTATTTTCTTATACTTGTCTCTATGCCATCTTATTTGAGCATCTCTGTCTAAATTTGTTATAACTTGCTCTTTTCTTACTTCCTCTCTTTTTAAGTCTTTTAATTCATTCAATTTAAGCTTTTCATATCTTGCTTCTATATTCTTATTTAGAATAATTTTTTCAATATCTTCTGAATAAGACATTTTTGCTAGAATTAAAAACATACTTAAAAGTAACATTTTTTTACTCATTTTCTCCTCCTATAAAATACAATTTTAAAGTGAACTTTTTCCAACCAATATATATATATATATATATATATTGGTTGGAATTTAAACATTATCTAATTATACTATCTTTTATATATTTATGCTATTATTTTTTATATAAATTTTAAATGCTTTCTATATTTTTAGTTTATAGAGTATTGATTTAGGTATATTTCTTTTTTAGTATAGTTTCATAAAAAAATATGAATTTTTTTAATATATAATTTTTTTTACTACACTTTTTTAAAAAAATGTTATAAAATAGATATATAAAATAATTTTAATAAACAGGAGGGGGCAATGTATAAAGTTTTTAAAAAAGAAAATTGGAAAGTGTCTGAATGGTCTGGTGGAACTACAAGTGAAATTTTTATCTACCCCTTATCTTCTGATTATGCAACTAGAAACTTTAAAGCTAGAATTAGTATAGCAACTTCAAACAATGGAGATAAATCATTATTTACTAGTTTACCGAAAGTTAATCGTTTTATTTCTAAACTAGATGGTGAAATGAAATTATCTCATTATGGCAGATATGATTTAGTTGTTGATAAATATGAAATAGAAAGATTTAAGGGAGACTGGGAAACTTATTCTTATGGAAAATATAAAGATTTTAATTTAATGCTTAAAGGCATAAGAGGAGATTTATATTTCAGAGATAACCAAAATAAATCTTGTAAACTCCATTTAGAACACGACAGTGAAGTTGTTTGGGCTTTTGTTATTGAAGGAAAAATAACTATCAACGAGGTTGAATTATTTACTAATGATTTTTTCTTGACTGATAATAATATTTTAGATATTTCTGAGGGCAATGGAAAAATATTTTACGGTTTTATGAAAGAGTGGGATTAAAAGATGAAAATTATATTTTCTCCCAGTAAAGAAATGAGAGATAAAAATATTATTGATTTAGATTTAGCTTATAAAAATCATAAATTTGAAGAAAAAACAAAAGAGCTTTTAGCTTATCTTCAAAATTTATCTTCTCAAGAAATTTCAAATTTAATGAAAATTAAAAATAAATTATTGGAGCAAACTTTTAATAATATTAAAAATTTTTCAAATTTAGAAAATCTTCCAGCTCTTTCTATGTACAATGGAGTTGCTTATAAAAATATAGATTTAGCTTCTTATAAAAAAGAAGATTTTGATTTTATGGAAAATCATCTTTTTATTCTTTCTGCTTTTTATGGTGCTGTTTCACCTTTAACGCTCCTTAAAAATTATAGATTAGATATGACTATGAAACCTGAAAAAATAAATTTGTATAAATTTTGGAAAGATGAGATAAATATTTTTTTAAGTTCTTCTTTAAAAAAAGATGAAATTTTATTAAATTTGGCTTCTAAAGAATTTTCAAAAATATTAGATAAGAAAATTATAAAAAATATTTTAGATATAGACTTTAAAGATTTTAAAGATGGAAAATATAAATCTATTAGTTCTTATGTTAAGCAAGCTCGTGGGGCTTTTTTAAACGAAATTATAAAAAATAAAATTACTTCAATAGAAGAAATTAAAAAGATTTCTGTTAATAATTATATTTTTAATGAAGAATTATCTTCAAAAAATTCTTTTATTTTTACTCGATAATTTAAAAATTTATATTCAAAAAGGAACAGATTTTTCTGTTCCTTTTTTATTAAAATATATTATATTTTTTTACTGTATCTAAAACTCTTTTTAAAGTTCTATCTCTACCTATGATATATAAAACATTATATAAGTCTGCTCCCCTTGATTGACCAGTTATAACGGCTCTAAGTGGCATAAAGATTTTTCCAGGTCCACCTTCAATTTCATCAAGTAAAGAATGAAGTAAATCTTTTGCTTCTTCCGATGTAAATTCATCAGATTTCCAAGATTCTAATTTTTCTATAAATTTCTTAATAGATAAAATTCCAGTTTCATCTTTTATAGAATCTAAAAGTCTATTTACAGATTTTCTTTCTTTTTTATTCATTTCTTCCGTAACAACTGGAAGTTCAAATTCATCAGTAAAGAAGAATTTTGAGTTTTGAGCAAGTTCTTTTAAAGTTTTTGCTCCTTCTCTTTCCACTTCAACAATTTTCTTTAACATTTCAAATTCTTTTTCTGAAACTTCTTCTGAAGTAAAATATCCCTCTTTCACAAAGAAAGGAATAGTTAATTTTGTAAGTTCATCTAAATCTTTTAGTTTCATATGTTGATTATTAACCCAACCTAATTTAACCAAATCAAATACAGGTCCTCCTAGAGAAACTTTATCTATATTGAATGTTTCTTTAAATTCATCTAAAGAAAATATTTCTTTTTCTCCAGCAGAATATCCCATTAGACCCAAAAAGTTTACAAGTCCTTCTTTTAAGTATCCTTCTTCTTTGTACCAAGTTAAAGAAACTGGATTTTTTCTTTTAGAAATTTTTGTTCTATCATCATTTCTTAAAAGTGGCATATGTATAAATTCAGGTGCTTCCCAACCAAATGCTTTATAAAGTTGTATATGTTTTGGAGTTGAAGGAATCCATTCTTCTGCTCTTATAACATGAGTAATTCCCATTAAATGGTCATCAACTATACAAGCTAGGTGATAAGTTGGGAACCCATCCGCCTTTAATAAAACTTGATCATCTATTTTACTATTTTCAAAAACAATTTTTCCTCTTAATCTATCTTTAATTACAGTTTCTCCCTCATAAGGCATTTTTAATCTTATTACATAAGGAGTTTTTTCAGCAATTTTCTTTTCTATTTCTTCTTTTGCTAAAGAACGACAATGTCCATCATAACCAGGAGCTTTCCCCATTGCTTTTTGTCTTTCTCTTAAATTTTCTAGTCTGTGATGATCACAGAAACAATAATATGCTTCGCCTTTATCAACTAAATCTTTTGCATATTTTCCATACATATCAAATCTTTCAGATTGTCTATATGGACCATATTCTCCACCAACATCAGGACCTTCTGCATAATCAAGATTTAACCATTTTAATGAATCAAATATCATTTTTTCAGAACCTTCTGCATATCTAGTTCTATCTGTATCTTCTATTCTTAAAATAAAATCTCCACCATGAGATGCAGCAAAACCTATATTAAATAATGCTATGTATGCCGTTCCAACATGTGGATCTCCTGTTGGTGATGGTGCTACTCTTGTTCTAACTCTTTTATTATTACTCATACTCTCAATCCTTTCATTATAATTTTTATACTACATTTTAACATTAAGACCTATAAAATGTAAATAATAAATATTATATTTATTACTTAATAATAAAAAAATACCACTTAATAAGTAGTATTATATCTATTAAATACATGGTTAATGGCGGTGAGAGAGGGATTTGAACCCTCGGTACCGAAACCGGTACTCTTCCTTAGCAGGGAAGTGCATTAGGCCACTCTGCCATCTCACCAAAATACTGGTAGAAATTTTATAAAATTTCTAAGAACTATAAATGATTAGCTCTTTACACCAGTGTATATTACCATATTATGAAATTTTTGTCAATAATTTTATAGTGCAGCTTTAGCAGCTTCTACTAATTTAGTAAATTCTCCTGCATTATTTAAAGCAATATCAGCTAAAACTTTTCTATCTAATTCAATTCCAGCTTTCTTTAATCCGTTTATTAAAGTTGAATAAGAAACTCCGTTCATTCTTGCAGCTGAATTTATTCTTGTAATCCAAAGTTGTCTCATTTTTCTTTTGTGAACTTTTCTATCTCTTGTAGCAAAAGCCATTCCTCTTCTAACAGCTTGTTTTGCTTGTTTAAATGCGTCTCCTGATGCACCTCTGAATCCTTTTGCAGCTTTTAAAACTCTTTTATGTCTTTTTCTTCTAACTATTCCTGTTTTAACTCTCATTTTTCCCTCCTAATCTTATATTACGATATTTAGATATTATTTTTTAAATTATCTTCCTTCTCCATAAGGTAATAAACCTTGCATATGTCTTTTGTAGTTTTCATTTACAACTGCATCTTTCTTTAAGTTGTTTTTTCTTTTTCTATCTTTCTTAGTTAAAATATGGCTTTTCCCAGAATGTTTAATAACAAACTTCCCAGTTCCAGTTACTTTTATTCTTTTTTTTGCTCCTCTATGAGTTTTCATTTTTGGCATATTTCTTCCTCCTTGTTATAATTAACATATTTATATTTTATTTTTTCTCAACTTTTTTAGGTGATAAAATCAAATGTTTTTGTTTATCAGCATATTTTTTTTCAACATCAGCTATTTCAGCAAATCTTTCTGCAATCTCATTTAATGCTTCTATTCCTCTGCTAGCATGCATTCTTTCTCTTCCATATAGAACAAGAGTAACTTTTACTTTATTTTCTTTTTCTAAAAATTTAGTTGCTTGCCCTAATTTAGTTTCTAAATCATGAGTATCAATTCTAGCAGTTATTTTAATTTCTTTAAGAACTACTTGCTTTTGATTTTTTTTAGCTTCTTTCAATTTTCTTGTTTGCTCATATTTGTATTTGCTATAATCCATAATTTTGCAAACTGGTGGATTAGCTCCTGGTGCTATCTCAACCAAATCATATCCTTGAGAATTTGCCATTTCTAATGCTTTAGATAACGATAATATTCCCAATTGTTCTCCGTCAGAGGAAATCACTCTAAATTCTTTTCCTCTAATTCTTTCATTTATTCTAGTTTTATCAGTAATAATTATACACCTCCATAAATAAAAATAAACAGACGACAAGCCTGCTTAAAAAATAAATTTATTTGAATATAAATATTTCAATCAAATTTTTTTTACCCTATGAAAACTTAAAAGTCCGTAAGGTGAGAAACAGGCATGTTTCTACTTCTTAATATAAAATTACTATAATAACAATAACATTATTTTAATTTTTTGTCAACTATTTATTTTTAAATTTTCAGCTCGCTACGAGCTAATGCTCTGCTCGCTCTTATAGTCGGGGCTATCGCCCCGACACCCTTCTAAAAAATTAAAACTTAATATACTTTAAAAAATTTTTTATAATTTTAGGGGGCTAGGGGGCGTAGCCCCCTACGAAAAAGGGCGACAGGAGATTTATCTCCGCTGTCGCCCCATATTTTTTTATAAAATTTCATCTAAAAGAGCAAGTGCCATTACAGATTCAATAACTGGTAAAACTCTTGGAACTATACAAGCATCGTGTCTACCAGAAATTTTTAAAATTTCATTTTGCATAGTTTTTATATTCACACTCTCTTGCTCCAAACTAATTGAAGGTGTAGGCTTAACTGCAACTTTAAAAACTATCGGCATACTATTAGAAAGTCCTCCTAAAATTCCACCATTATTATTAGTTCTTGTTTTTATTTCACCAGTTTTTTCTTCAATAAAATAAGTATCGTTAGCAACAGAGCCAAACTTATTTACTATATCAAAACCTGCACCAAATTCTATTCCTTTAATAGCTGGAATAGAAAAAACCAAATGAGAAATTTTACTTTCTAAACTATCAAAAAAAGGACTGCCCAATCCCACTGGAACATTAAAAGCAAGACATTCTATTTCTCCACCAACAGAATCCCCTTTATTTTTTATTTCTTCTATGAGATTTTGAGTTTTCTCTATTAAGTCATCATTTAAAAAAGATAATTTTTTATCTTCTAATTTTTTTAATTCTTTTTCAAATTCTGAATTTATTTTTTTTTCTAAAAAACTTTCATCAACTATATCTAAAATTTTTTTTATGTGTGAATAAATTTTTATATTTTTTTCTTCTAAATAATTTTTCGCTATTGCTCCTGCAAAAGTTAGAGCCAAAGTAATTCTACCAGAAAAATGTCCTCCACCTCTTTCATCATTAAAAGAGTTAAACTTTATTTTTGCTGGATAGTCTGCATGACTTGGTCTTAAAATTTCTTTCAAATTTTTATAATCTTTTGATTTTATATTTTCATTTCTAAAAATTGCACAAATAGGAGCACCAGTTGTAAAATTATCTTTTATTCCACTTAAAATTTCATACTTATCTTTTTCTTTTCTTGGAGAAGTAAAATTTAATTTACCTGCTTTTCTTCTTTCAATAAATTTATCTATATAGTCAAAATCTATTTTTAAACCTGCTGGTAAACCATCTATTGTTATTCCAAGAGCTTCTCCGTGAGATTCTCCAAAAATTGAAAGTTTTATTTTATTTCCCCAAACATTCATTCTTTTCTCCTTCTTATAAAATTTCTTCTATTTCTCCACCTAAAGATATAAAATCTTCCCAAAAATTAGGATAAGATTTTTTTACACAAGAGGCATCATCCAAAATAATATTTTTTTCACAAACTGTCGAGGCAATTGCAATAAGCATTGCTATTCTATGGTCGTTATGAGTAGATAAGTAGTAAATATCATTTTTATTTTTTAAATTAGTTTTATCTTGAGAATTTATTAAAATAGCATCTTCTTTTTCTATCAAATCAAAACCTAATTTTGATAATTCTTGAACTGTTGCCTTTAATCTATCACATTCTTTTATTCTAAGCCTTGCCACATTTATTATTTCAATTTTTTTATTTGACACAGCACATTTTAAAGAAAGTATAGGTACTATATCGGGGTAATCTTTGGCATCTAAATGTAAAGTTTCATTTTTATTTTTAAAATTATCTACTTCCTCTAAAAATTCAATTATTTTTTTATCTCCTTGTTTAGAGTAAAAATTTAAGTTTTTAATTTTGATATTTGAGCCAATGGAATTAGCAACTAAATAAAAGGCTGCTTGAGAAAAATCACTTTCAGTTTCTATATCTTTTGAAATATATTTTTGATTTCCCTCAATTAAAAATTCTTTGTAATTATTATTTTTAATTTTTATTCCAAATTTTTCTAAGCAATTCAAAGTTAAATCAACATAAGATTTTGATTCTAAATTTCCTTTAACTATAATTTTAGAATCTTCTTTTAACAGTGGAACTGTGAATAAAAGTCCAGTTATAAATTGAGAACTAATATTACCTTCAATTTCAAAAATTCCACTTTTTAATTCTCCCTCTAACAATAAATAATTTTCTTTTTGTTCATATTTTATGTTATTTTTTTCAAAAATTTCAAAATATGGTCTTAGTGGTCTTTTAAAAAGTCCAGCTTTACCTGTAAATTGAATTTTATTTTTTCGTGCCAAGAAAAGTGGAATTAAAAATCTTAAAGTTGAGCCTGACTCATTGCAATCAATAATATTATTTTCTTGGGAATTAAAAAAATCCTCTCCTTCATTAAAGGAATTAAAATTATTTATTCCTTCAATAATAAGAGAATTATTTTTTCTTTCTATGTTTGCTCCTAATTTTTTCATTGCCTCTATTGTTGCTAAAATATCTTCCGAAAAATTTATATTTGAAATCTTAGAAACACCCTCTGCAAGTGAAGAAGCAATAATATATCTGTGTAAGATACTTTTTGATGGGGGAGGAGTAATTTCCCCCACTAATTTTTTATTTTTTATTAAAATTTTTTTCATATTTTCTCTTCTTTATTTTTCTATTTTAAATTTATCTCCCACTAAAATCTTTATAATATTTAAAAATCTTACTTGATTTGCCATAAGTAAAATAATTATAAATTGTCTTTTTTCATTAGTTATTATACTCAAAACTGGAAGAACTTTTTTTCCAACTTTTGTTTCTTTTAAAGTTGCTTCCTCTATATCTTTTGTTAAAATATCTAATTTACCACTTTTTATTCTTCCAATTTCAGTATCAATTTTTATACCATAAATTAAAATATTTTTTAATTGTTTAAGCCCTATTCCAAAAAATATTATTCCAATTATTAAAAAATACCATTTATGCGACTGAGTAAAATAATAAACTTGAAATAGTCCTATTAAAATTAAAGGAATTACTATTCCATAACTTGTTAATTTTCTCATAGAACTTAAACCGAATTTTTCTATTTTTTTCAAAGAGGATTTTTCTAATGAACTTCCCTCTAACTTTTTCAATAAATCCTCATAAAACAACATTTATTTCTCCTTATTATACAAAATTATTCTTTGGCTTGGAACACCCCTTAATAAAAAATAATTTAATTTTTAGGGGGGCTTGGGGGCGTAGCCCACACACAGTAAAGGGCGTACAGTTCAAAGAACTGCATCTAAGACTTTCTAAATGAACAAGTTCATTAAGAAACTCTAAGAAGTCCCAAAGGGACGCTGTCGCCCCGTTATTTTATTACTTCACTAAATGGTTAATTCTTTCATCTTTAAAATCTAAATTATGGATAGAGTTTATATATCTAACTGTTTTAGATCTTCCTCTAACAACTAAAGTTTGAGTTCTAACGATACTTCCTTTTCTTTTTACACCTTCTAATAAATCTCCACCTGTTATTCCAGTTGCAGAAAAAATTACTTCATCATCTTTTGCTAAATCATCTAATTTTAAAACTTCTCCAACTTCTAAGCCAACTTCTTCACATCTTTCTTTTTCAAAGGCAGAAATTTTATCATTATCAATAGATACACCCTTAACTTCACTTCTAAGTTTTAATCTTGCTTGCATATCTCCACCTAAGGCTCTTATAACAGCAGCAGAAATAACTCCCTCTGGTGCTCCACCAATTCCATAAAGCATATCAACATCTGAATCTATCATACAAGTTAAAATTGAACCAGCAACATCCCCATCAGGTAGTGCATAAATTTTTATTCCCATTTCTTGTAAATCTTTTATAAGTTCTTTATGTCTAGGTTTATCTAAAATTACTATCATAAGTTCATTTAATTCTTTATTCAAAGCTTTAGCAACAGCCTTAATATTTTCTTCTAATGGTTTCTCTAAATCTATTACACCTTTTGCCTCAGGTCCAACAATAAGTTTTTCCATATACATATCAGGTGCTTTTAAAAAACTTCCTTTTTTTCCAACCGCTAAAACTGTAATGGCATTGGGTTGTCCTTGAGCAGTCATTCTAGTTCCTTCAACTGGGTCAACTGCTATATCAACTTTATCAAATTGAGTTAGTCCATCATTTTCTTCATCTTCTTTTGTAAAAGCTCTACCAACTTTTTCACCTATATAAAGCATTGGAGCTTCATCAATTTCCCCTTCTCCAATAACAATTTCTCCCTCAATTGCTAATCTATTTAGCATAGTTCTCATTGCATCTACTCCTGCTTGGTCGGCAAGTTCTTTTTTACCTCTCCCAACCCATTTATGAGCAGCTAATGCTGCCGCCTCTGTAACTCTTGCAAATTCTAATGCTAATTCTCTTTTCATTAGTCCTCCTCTTTCTTTTCTTTTTTTATAAGTTTGTAAATTACTTCGCCTTCTTTTATCATTTTTAATTTATTTCTAGCAATACTTTCTTGTTCAAAATCATTTTCTAAATTTGCTATAAATTTATCATATTTTTCTATTTCTATATCTGTTTTTTCTATTTTTTCATCTACTTTCATAATTTCATTTTTAATATTTTGATTTTTAGAACGATTAGTCATAATCTGTTTTAAAACACTTATATTAAACAATAAAAATATTAAAAAAATTATACTTCCTATAATTATATCTCTCTTTTTCATTTTTTCTCCATTTATATTTTTTATTTTTTATTATATCAAATGCTATGAACAAATACAATTTTTATAATTTAATTTTTTTTAAAATAAATTTGCTAAAACACCTATTCCTAAAATTAAAATTGTATAAAATAAATTTTCAAAAAATTCTCTAAGTAAAGATTTTTTATACTTATATTTTATATCAAATTTTCTTAAGATAGCTGATATTAAAACAATTAAAATATATGCTCCACTGTAAGCAAATAAATCATTTTTGTCAAAAGTTCCAATTGCAGTACCGTGTCCTCCATAAATTTTTTGAAAATATTCTAAGCATAAAATAAATACACATAAAATTGAATACCAAAATAAATGAAATACATATTTATTTCTACATAATAAAAATACTGCTCCAGCTGAAAAAAACCATAGCCCATCTGGCAAAGAATATATTACCCAAGTGGGGAAAAATTTTCTATAAAAAGTAGCTATTGTACGAGCAGTTTCAACATAATCATTCACTTTTAAATAATGAATAAAGTTAAAATAAAATAAGTTTTTGCTTCTATATAATAAATAAATTAAAACACCTATCAGTAGAGGTAAGAATATTAAACTAAATTTTATTTTTTTCATTTATTTTACCTCCCTCTTAAATAATAAACTTTTCTTAAAAGAATTTTACCATATATTTATTAAAAATAAAATCTTTTATCTTTTTTGATAGTAAAAAAAAGCTGTTACAAATTTGTAACAGACCCTAAAATTAAAATTTATCTATACACAATAGTCTTTCTTATTTGAATTAATATAGTTGGAATAACAGCAAGTACATAAATTTGAATAAAATTAACTTTACTCAAAGTAGTAATTCCAAAAATTTCATGTAAGGCAGGTGTTAATAAAACAAAATTTAATAAGATAAAACCAATTAGTGAAGCATAGATAGAAAATTTATTTTTAAAAAATCCTATGCTAAATACATTTCTTTGTCCTCTGTAATTTAAGCCATGAAACAATCTAGCCAAACATAAAGTTGAAAATGCCATAGTAGAACCCTTAAGTGCAGAATCTTTTAAGCCAATATAAAAGGCTATGATTATAAAAATTGAAAGAAATACTCCCTCAAATAACATTTTTAAAGAAAATCTCTTATTAAGTATTGCTTCATTTGGGTCTCTTGGTTTTTCTTTTAAAATATCTTCATCTTTTGGCTCTATTCCAACTGCTATTGAAGGCAAACTATCAGTCAATAAATTTATAAATAATAACTGAACTGGAGTAAAAATTATTGGTAAATTTGCAAAGGTTGCATATAAAACAGAAATTATTGCAGCAGTATTTCCCGAAAGTAAAAAGCCTATTGAATTTTTGATATTTCTATAAACATTTCTACCAGTTATGATTGCCCTTACTATTGTAGAAAAATTATCATCTGCCAAAATTATAGATGCAGCATTTTTAGAAACCTCAGTTCCCGTAATTCCCATAGCAATTCCAATATTTGCTTTCTTTAAAGCAGGAGCATCGTTTACTCCATCTCCCGTCATAGCACAAATTTTTCCTCTCTTTTGCCAAGCATTTACTATTCTAATTTTATGCTCTGGCGAAACTCTTGCATAGACAGAAATTTCCTCAACACAATTTTCTAATTCCTCATCAGACATTTTTTCTAATTCTATTCCTTCTACAACTCTATCTTTTTCTTTAAAAATTCCTATTTGTTTTGCAATTGTCTGAGCAGTAATCTTATGATCTCCAGTAATCATTATTGGTTTAATTCCAGCCCTTATACATTTTTGAACTGCAATTTTACTTTCTTCTCTAGGTGGATCTATCATTCCAACAAAGCCCAAGAAAATATAATTATTTTCATCATCAACTGTTATATTTTTATTTTGATCTAAATATTTATAAGCAAAAGTCAAAACTCTTAGTCCATCACTTGCCATATAAGTATAAATTTTTTCTAATTTTTCTAAATACTCATCTGTCATTTTAACTAAATTATAATTTTCATCTACATAATAATCAAATTTATTTATTAAAGACTCAAAAGCTCCCTTAGTTAAAATAATATTTTGTTTCTTTTTATCATCTTTATAAACTGTTGACATAAGTTTTCTAACTGAATCAAAAGGAATTTCCTGTAATCTCTCATTAGTTAATCTCAAATTTTGAAATGAATAATTATATTTTTGTGCAAGATTTACAAGAGCAGTTTCAGTTGGATCACCTATTGTGTCTGTTGCATCAGAACATAATACACAAGATTTTAATAACAATAATATATTTTCATTTGTTAATTTTAAATTATCTGCTTCAATTAAGTCATCGTTAATAAATACTTTTTTTACTGTCATTTTATTTTGAGTTAAAGTTCCAGTCTTATCAGAACAAATAACCGAAATTGAACCTAGGGCTTCTATTGATTTTAATTCTTTAACAATGGCATTTTCTTTTGATAATTTTTCAGTTTCTAAAGATAATACTATTGTAATTATTGGATTTAATGATTCTGGTATTGCTGCAACTGCAAGAGCAACTGCAAGCAAAAGAGATTCTAAAATGCTATGTCCATAATAAATATAAATTCCAAAAATAAAAATACAGACTATAACAATACCTAAAGTTAATTTTTTCCCAAAAGTATCTAGAGCTTTTTGTAATGGTGTGGTACTTTCTTCTGTACTTTCTAAAAGATTTGCAATTTTTCCAAGTTCTGTATTCATTGCAGTGGCAGTAATTAAGATTTTTGCTCTACCATAATTCACAAGACTTCCAGAAAAAACCATATTTATTTGATCGCCCAAGGCTAAATTTTCATCTTCAAGAATTTTATCAGTTTTTTCTATTGAATTTGACTCTCCAGTTAAAGAATTTTCATTAACTAATAAAGAAAAATTTTCTACAATTCTTCCATCAGCAGGAACTATATCTCCCGCCTCAATCAAAACAATATCTCCAATTACTAAATCTTTTGAATCAATTTCTAAGGTTTCTCCATTTCTAATAGCTCTACACTTAGGAGAAGATAATTTTTTCAAACTTTCTAAAGACTTTTGAGCCTTTATTGTTTGGACAGTACCTATTAAAGAATTTACAATTAAAACTAAAATTATTACAAATGTGCTGCCTTTATTTCCAGAAAAAAATGAAATTATAGAAGCAATAATTAAAATAATTACTAACGAATCTTTAAATTGATTTAAAAATATTTTTAAAGTTCCATCTTTTTCTTTTTCAAAAAATTTATTTTCTCCATACTCCTTTTTTCTTTTTTCTACTTCCTCTTTAGTTAAACCATTTATATTTGTTTTATATTCTTCAAAAAGTTTTTCTTTTGTTTTAAGAAAATTTTTCATTTTAAATTTCACTCTCCGTATTTTTTATAATTTAAATTTTTTGGCTCGCTACGAGCTTAGGCTCTGCTCGCACTTATAGTCGGAGCTAACGCCCCGCCACCCTTTTTTAGTAAAAAGCTTCTTCTTATATCTAGTAGAAACTTAATTTTAGCAAACTCTGGTTTCCACTTTTCATTAAAAAAAGACTTTTTAATATGCCAAAAAAACATATCAAAAGTCTTGTTACCAAAGATTGGTGGCAGTACCAGAAAATAATTTCGTGATGTTGATACTACAACTTTTAACTACTCCCTTTTATATAAAGCAAGTATATCATAAAGAAGACTAAAATACAATACTTAAATATTGATTTTTTACTCCATTTATGGTAATATTATTTAGTTGACAATTAAAGTCAAAAAAAATTAAAATAAATTTTTTAATCTTTAAAGAAGGGAGTAATCAATGGAGTTTATATCTTATAAACAAGAAGGATATATTGGAACTATTACAATAAATCGTCCTGATGCTTTAAATGCTTTAAATTCTCAAGTATTAGATGAATTAAGAGAAACTTTTAACAATATAGACACAGATAAAACTAGAGTTATTCTGATTGCTGGCTCTGGCGAAAAAGCATTTGTTGCGGGAGCTGATGTTGCTGAAATGATAGACTTAAATTCAATTGAAGGAGAAAAATTCAGCAAAAAAGGTAACGATTTATTTAGAAAAATTGAAATGTTTCCTATTCCTACAATAGCCGTTATAAATGGCTTTGCTTTAGGAGGAGGCTGTGAACTTGCATTGAGTTGTGATATTAGACTTTGTTCTGAAACTGCAATTTTTGGCCAACCAGAAGTAGGATTAGGAATTACACCAGGTTTTGGTGGAACTCAAAGATTATCAAGAGTTGTTGGCTTGGGAAAAGCAAAAGAAATGATTTTTACAGGAAATTTTGTGAAAGCTAAAGAGGCCTATGAAATGGGACTAGTAAATCATATTTATTCTAAAGAAACTCTTATGGAAGAAGCACTAAAAATGGCTAATAAAATTGCTAAAAATGCTCCTATTGCTATTAGTAAATCAAAAAGAATAATTAATGATGGACTTGATACCAACATGGATAGAGCGATTATTCTTGAAGAAAAGGCATTTGGTTCATGCTTTGAAACAGAAGATAGAAAAGAAGGAATGAAAGGATTTTTAGAAAAGAGAAAAGATGTAGAATTTAAAAATAAATAAAAATTTTTAGGAGGTAATATTAAGATGAAAATTGGAGTTATTGGTGCTGGAACTATGGGATCAGGTATTGCTCAAACTTTTGCACAATGTGAAGGTTACACAGTAGTTTTATGCGATATCAATGAAGAATTTGCTGCAAATGGAAAAAATAAAATTGCTAAAGGATTTGAAAAAAGGATTGCTAAAGGAAAAATGGAACAAGATGCTGCTGATAAAATATTAGCAAAAATTTCAACTGGAACTAAAGAACTTTGTGCCGACTGTGATTTAGTTATTGAAGCAGCTATTGAAAATATGGAAATCAAAAAACAAACTTTTAAAGAGTTAGATGAAATTTGTAAAGAAGATACTATATTTGCAACTAACACTTCTTCTTTATCTATTACTGAAATTGGTTCTGGTTTAAAAAGACCTATGATTGGAATGCATTTCTTTAATCCAGTTCCTGTTATGAAACTTGTTGAAGTTATTGCAGGTTTAGATACTCCTGTTGAGATTGTAGAAAAAATTAAGAAAATTTCTGAAGATATAGGTAAAGTACCTGTTCAAGTTGATGAAGCTGCTGGCTTTGTTGTAAATAGAATTTTAATCCCAATGATAAACGAAGCAATTGGAGTTTATGCTGATGGTGTAGCAACTGTTAAAGATATAGATGATGCTATGAAACTTGGAGCAAATCATCCAATAGGACCTTTGGCTTTAGGAGATTTAGTTGGGCTTGATGTATGTCTTGCTATAATGGAAGTATTATTTAGTGAAACTGGTGACCCTAAATATAGACCTCATCAATTATTAAGAAAAATGGTAAGAGGTAAAAAATTAGGACAAAAAACTGGAATAGGTTTTTATAATTATACAAAATAACAAATAAAGGAGAATGATGAAAATGAAAAAGAAATTATTTTTTGTAGTTTTAATGTTAGGACTAATTGCTTGTGGAAAAACTGAAGAAAAAGTAAATATGGAAAAAGATGCTACTGAGGTAGTAAAAGAAAGTACTGAAACTGTGAATAAAACTGTTGAAGCTGAAAAAGAATTTGTTATTTTATCATATGTAAATGACGAAAATGAAAAAAGTATAGTTGCTTCTATCAATTCAAATGATGATTTTGAAACTGCAGTATTAACTTACAGATTAAATGATCATAGTGATAAAACTATTGTTGATATGAAAAGAGAAGTTTCTGCTTCTGGAGTAATTATGAAAGCAGTAAATCCTGAAAATAAAGTTGAATATCTAGCTAAAGGAGAACTTGCAACTTTTATTATTGATGGTGTTGAATACAAAACTCATCTAGTTAAATAAGAGGTAAAAAATTAGGACAAAAAACTGGAATAGATTTTTATAATTATACAAAATAATAAACAAAGGAGAATGATGAAAATGAAAAAGAAATTATTTTTTGTAGCTTTAATGTTAGGATTAGTTGCTTGTGGAAAAATTGATGAGAAATCAAATACTCAAAAAGTAACTAGTCAAATAGTAAAAGAAAGTACGGAACCTGTAAAAAAAATTGAGGAAAAAGAATTCATAATATTGTCATATGTAAATGATAAAGATGAAAAAAATATAGTTGTTTCTATGAATTCAAATGATGATTTTGAAACTGCAGTACTAACTTATAGATTAAATAATAGCAGTGACAAAACTATTGTTGATATGAAAAGAGAAGTTTCTGCTTCTGGAGTAATTATGAAAGCGGTAAATCCAGAAAATAAAGTTGAATGTTTATCTAAAGGGGAAGAAGCAATATTTATTATTGATGGAGTTAAATATAAAACTCATTTAGTTAAATAAAAATTAAAAAATATTTTTACCTCACTTTATAAAAGTGAGGTTTTTTTATTGTAAATTTTTTAAATTTATGCTAATATATCAAACAATATAAATTTTTTAAAGGAGTTAATAAAATGAAAAAAATTATTAATACAAGTAATGCACCTGTGGCAGTAGGACCGTATTCTCAAGCAATTGAAGTTAATGGAACTTTATATGTTTCAGGACAAATTCCTTTTGTTCCTTCAACTATGACTTTAGTTTCAGAAGATATTGAAGAACAAACAAAACAATCTTTAGAAAATGTTGGAGCTATTTTAAAAGAAGCAGGATATGAATTTAAAGACGTAGTTAAAGCCGCAGTTTTCATAAAAGATATGAATGACTTTGCAAAAATCAATGCTGTTTATGAAAAATATTTAGGTGAGATTAAACCTGCAAGAGCTTGTGTAGAAGTTGCTAGACTCCCTAAAGATGTAAAAGTAGAAATTGAAGTTATTGCTATTAAATAAAATAGCATAAAACGAATACAAAATAATTATTACAAAATAGAAGGAGGATTTTATGTCACAAGATTTAAAAAAGCGTGATACTTTTAAGACAAAATTTGGATTTATTTTAGCTTGTATCGGTTCAGCAGTAGGTATGGGAAATATCTGGTTATTTCCATATAGAGTTGGTGAACTTGGTGGAGCGGCCTTTTTAATTCCATATTTTATCTTCGTACTATTACTTGGTTTTACTGGAGTTGTTGAAGAAATGGCTCTAGGAAGAGTTATGAAAACTGGACCACTTGGTGCTTTCAAAAAAGCTATGGAAAGAAGAGGAAAAAGTTATGGTGAGGCAATAGGACTTATACCTGTTATAGGTTCTCTTGGAATAGCAGTAGGATATTCGGTAGTGGTTGGCTGGATTTTAAAATTTACTGTTCAATCTTTTACAGGAGCTGTGACATCATCAGAAAATAGTGGAGCTTTTTTTGGAGAAATAGCTGGAAAGTTTGGTAGTTTAAATTGGCATATAATTTCTCTTATTTTAATTATTTTAATTATGAGTTTTGGTATTGCAAATGGAATTGAAAAAATAAACAAAGTCATGATGCCGTTATTTTTCTTGATGTTTATTTTCTTAGCACTAAGAGTTTTATTTCTTCCGGGGGCTATGGAAGGATATAAATTTTTATTAAAACCTGACTGGGCAAAATTATTTTTACCTAAAACTTGGATGTTTGCCCTAGGACAGGCATTTTTCTCACTATCACTTGCAGGTTCAGGAACAGTTGTCTATGGTAGTTATCTAAAAAAAGATGAAGATATAGTAGCTTCTGCCTTGTATGTTTCTATTTTTGATACTCTTGCAGCAATGCTTGCTGCCTTTGTAATTATTCCAGCTGTATTTTCTTTTGGAATAAAACCAACTGCAGGTCCACCACTAATGTTTATAGTTATGCCTGAAATTTTTAAACAAATTCCTTTGGGAATAGTATTTTCTTCTATTTTCTTCTTGGCAGTTTTATTTGCAGGAATTACTTCTCTTGTAAATCTTTATGAAACTTCTATAGAAGCCTTACAAGAAAAATTTAATTTTTCAAGATTTTCTTCTGTTGTTATCATTATGATAATTGGAATAAGTGTAGGAATATTCTTAGAAGATGGAAATATTTTAGGAAAATGGATGGATTTTATAAGTATTTACATTATCCCTATCGGAGCATTCTTAGCAGGATTTATGTTCTTCTGGGTATGTGGAGATGACTTTGCTTATGAAGCTATTATGATGGGAAGAGAAAACAAACCTATAAAGTGGATTATTCCCGTTGGAAAATATATTTTCTGTGGCTTAACTTTATTTGTTATAATTGCAGGAATTATTTTTAAAGGAATAGGATAAAATAAAATTTAATAACTGCATTTCACTGAGGCCTCACCACCAATCTCTAAAAAAAGTTTAAATTATAATTTCTTTAAATAAAATAAATTGAGCTTACCCATTAAGGGCAAGCTCTTTTTTATTATTTATTTAATAATTTTGAAAAATATTCTTCTGCTTCTTTAAAATCATTTTCATCTGGATGTGGCTCTGCCAGTCTCCATCTTTCTAATCTTTCAGGAGTTGGCCCGTGTGGATGATCTGCTGGAAGTTGCATAATTCTATCTTTTAACTCTTTTGAAATTCTTCCCCAAATTAAAAGTCCACCCTTGTAAGAATTTTCTTTTTCACAAAGTTCTTTTACAGTTTTAAAAACATCTTTCCCATGATCTGAATCTGGTCTTGCTCCTAAAGTTCCTAAAAAAGATAAATTTTTATTTTTTAATGTTGACACAAAGTCCAATGAATTTTTATCCATTGTTCCTTTATCACACCAAAATCCAATAACAATATTTTCATATAAATCTATATTTGTATCTTTAACCTCTTGAACAGAAATTATTTTTTTCTTCCCCGTTAATGCTCCATATATTCTTTCACATACAGATTTTGTATTTCCACTTAAACTTGAATAAACTACTAAAGTTGACATAAAATTTTCCTCCTTTTATTTTTTATATAAAAATTATACTCCCTTTAATAAATAAATTCAAATAAAGAAAGAGCTTTTCAGCTCTTTTCTTAATTAAAATCTATAACTAAATCCTGCATAATAATTTCTCTCTGGAGAAGCTACATAATATTTTGCATTTTCTTGTAAATTTCCATATGAATATCTAGTTATATATATATTGTTAACTCCAGCATAAATATCTAAGTTATCAAATGGTTTATAATTAACTCTTAGATTAACATTCCTATTTTTTCCTCTTTTTCCATCATAATTATTTGCCTGATAATAAGCATCTGCTGTATACATTCCTTCTAATGTTAAGTTTAATTTTTTAGTCATAGCATAATCTATAGCTAAACATATTCTATGTGGACTTACATTTCTAATATATTTTCCTTCTGTATCTTTACTATAAGATTTTAAAACTTTAGCATTTATATATGAATAAGATTCTCTAAATGTAATTTTATCAAATTTTTGTTCTGCTTTTAAGTCAAATCCATATCTTCTACTTTCTCCTATATTTACATAAGGTCTTGATACTACTTCTCCTTTCTCATTTTTTATAGATATTTTTGTTATTTCATCTTTAGTTCTACTATAATAAATATCTGCACTAATCAATGAATTAAATAAATAATCATTCCATCCTATTTCAAGTGTATCAGTAATCTCAGATTTTAAATTATTAGATTTATAATCCCAAGTTTTATTATCTAAATTGTAATCATAATTATATCTAGGACTAGGAGATGTAGTTCCTATTTCATATTTTCCATAAATATTTCCAGTATCAGAATATAAATAATTGACTCCTATATTTGCTGAGTAATCTTTTAAGTTTTTACTTATAAAATATTTTTTCCCATTATCAATTTTTCCACCGTACTTAATTCTTTGAAACCTAACTCCTTGTATAAAATTAAATTTATTATATTTAAAATTATTTGATACAAATAATGATAGTGTTTTTTGATTAAGATCAAATTTAGAAGAATTTCCATATACTTTTTCTTCATATTTAGTTAATAAATTATTTTTCAAATAATCAACTCCTAGAGTAAGACTACTATCTTCTCCATATAAAATTTTATCTTTTAAATTAAAACCTATTTTTTTATCACCAGAAAAAGTCTCTTCTTTCCATTGTAATTTATTTTCTAAAGAAAAAGTATCTTTATAATTAGCTGTTTTTAAAGTTTGATAAAAAGTACTTATATCTAATTTATTATTTTTATTTATTTCAGTATTGTATTTAAAAATAATTTCATTCTTTTCCTTTATATCTCTTTCCTCTATAAGAGCCACAGGGTAAAATTCCTTTTTCTCAAAATCCCAATTTACATCTGGAAAACTATTATTTAAATTTTCTTTATGTAAGTTATACTTTATAGAAAAATTATCTGTATTATTTATATTATAATTAACAGTACCTGAAAAATAATCTGCATTGTTTCTATAAATTTGATTATATCCTGGTAATGATCTTTTATCTACATAACTATTACTTTTATTTTTTCTATAAGATAAATCAAAATTAAATTTTCCTAAAGTTGTTCCTACTCCTAAATCTGTTATATAAGTTTTATAACTTCCAACTCTTTGTTCTATTCTTCCATGTGTTCCTTTATTTTTTTTAGTAATTATATTTACAACTCCATTTACTGCTCCATCTCCATAAAGAACTGCATCACCACCTGGAATAACTTCTATTCTTTCTATATCTTTAATATTAACTACATATAC